>NZ_JBQXEO010000006.1:0-263721 GCF_052601155.1 Micromonospora yongxingensis | reverse complement strand
GGTGACCATCACGAACCCGTCGAACGACGCGATCGTCTCAGCCCACCGCAGCGTGTGCGGCTGGGTGTACTGGCCCATCGACGGCGGGTACGCCTCGTCGAGGTGCGGCAGCTTGTAGTCGAGCAGGTCGATCAGCTCGAACTCCGCGTCGGTGCGCTGCTTGGCGACATCGAGCACCCAGCGGGCGACCGCTTCGCCGTTACGCCCCGGGCGGGTGCTGCCGAGGATGATCCCGATCCTGGTCATGGTTGGCGCCTTTCAGAAGTCCTAGCCTGGCGACCAGAACGCTAGCCACTCCTTGCTTCGTCAAGCAAGTTTCCGCCCTATGGCTGCCGTCACACCAAGGACAGGCATTTGCTCAGTCAAGCAACTAGGATGGGCCGCATGTCCGGCAACTCCGCAGAACCCCTCCGCCCGCTCAACCCCGACGAGGAGGCGCTGGTCCGCGCCCTGGGCCAGCTGATGTTCGTCCTGCCTCGGGCCATCGACGCCGACATGACCGGCGACCGTCAGCTACCGCTGACCGAGTACACCGCGCTGCGCGTCCTGTCCGAGGCGCCGGGCCGGCAGATGCGCATGAACGAACTCGCCGCGGAGTGCCAGCTCTCACTCAGCGGGATGACCCGCACCATCACCCGACTGGAGACCCAGGGCCTGGTCGAGCGGGTTCGCAGCGAGCAGGACGCCCGCGGCTGGAACGCCGTTCTCACCGCCGCCGGGTTCGCCCGGCTGGAGGAGTCCTGGCCGAGCCACCTGGCCGCCGTACGGCGACGGTTCCTGGACCACCTCGAGGGCTTCGATCTCGTCCAGCTGGCCCGCGCGTTCCGACGGATCGGCACGGCCGACTGAACTGCCGCACGGCTCAGCCGGGCAGCCGGCCGAGCCCGACCAGCGCCCAGGCGAGCAGCCCGAACGCGCCGGTCGACGCCACGGCCCGGACCACGTTGCCGCGCACCCAGGCCGCCTCGAAGCGCTCCCGCAGCGCGGCGAGGTCACCGACCCGGTCGACGTCGCCCGCGCGGGCCAGCACGTTGTTGAGCGGCACGTTGACGACGGCTGTGACGCCGAGCACCACGAGGTACAGCAGCAGCGCGGCGACGATCCACGGCAGCACCGCACGGCGCCCGTCGCCCAGGTGCGACACCGCCGCCAGCAGCGTGAACACCAGCGCGCCGCCGAAGCAGACGGCGAACCAGCCGTTCAGGATGGACTCGTTGATCCGCTGCATGGCGAGCACCAGCGTCCGGTCGTCGGTGCGACCCAGGCCCGGCATGACCGCGTACGCGAACGCGGCGAACAATCCGGCGGTCAGGCCGGTGGTCAGGGTCGCGGCGAACAGGCTCGCGGTACGCAGGAAGCCCATCTCACACCGTCCGCACGCCAGTGGCGGCGAACCGGGCGGTCATCTCGGGATCAGTCATGCCTCCATTGCACCAGCCGGCGAGCGCCCGGACCATGCGCGGCAGCGTCGCGGGGATACGCGTGCGTCTCACACCGCGGGCCGGAGCGTAGGGGGCGAGCGGGTTGGTCAGGGTGCCGACGAACTGCAGGGCGGCCGACGGGTCGGCCAGGTCGATCATCTGCTGGTTGTCGCGCAACTGAAGGCGGTTGAGGCAGGACAGCGTGAACTCCGGGGCGAACAGGTCGTAGCGGCGGGCCCGCTCGGCCAGGTGCGGCACCCGGTCCAGGTAGTCGGTGGCACAGGCCGCGACCGTCCGCCAGAAGTCCTCCTCGGCCAGCACGCCGGCCTCGACCAGCACGGCGTTGAGGTGGCGCAGGAAGCAGTCCACCACGTCGGTGAAGATGCTCAGCAGTTTGGTGTCGTCGGGCACCTCGACCCTGATCCGCTCCACCGCCGCCGGCAGCTCGACCTCGCTGCTCATCACCGCGATCTCCTCGGCGATGTCCTTGAAGATCACCCGCTCGACGGTGTCCCGCTCGTCGAGGACCAGGATGACGTTCTCGCCGTGCGGCATGAACGCCAGGTCGTGGGCGTAGAAGCTGTGCAGCAGCGGGGTCAGGTAGGCGTCCAGGTAGCGGCGCAGCCACACCTCGGGCTCCAGGCCCGACCGGGCGATCAGCGCCGCCGCCAGCGAGCCGCCGTCGCTGTCCACGTGCAGCAACGCGGCCATCGTGGACAGCCGCCGCCCCGGCGCGAGGCTCGGCACCGGGCTCTCCCGCCACAGGGCGGCCAGCATCTTGCGGTACGGCGAGGTGCGGTCGGTGGCCGCCTCGTACTGCCGGTGCCGGTAGCCCACGGCGGCCCGCTCCCGGATGACGGTCAGCCCGGTCCCGGCGAGCACCTCGTCCCCGGCGATCAGCTCGGCCAGCCAGTCGTTGATCGCCGGGGTGGCCGCCATGTACGCGGCCGACAGCCCACGCATGAAGCCCATGTTCAGCACCGACAGCGCCGTCTTGACGTAGTGCCGGCGCGGCTCGGTGACGTTGAAGAAGGTGCGGATGGACTGCTGGGCCAGGTAGGCATCCGGCCCCGGGCCGAGGTGCACCAGCCGGCGCTCGGCCAGCTCACCGGCGAAGGTGACGGCCATCTTGTTCCACCACTGCCACGGGTGCACCGGGATCAGGTGGTAGTCGGCGAGGTCAAGGCCGAGCTCGGCCATCCCGGCCGCGAACCGCGCGCGGGTCTCCGCGTCCAGCTCACCGTCGATCAGCGCGTCGTAGTCGAGGTCGGCCGCGCTGCTGAACGTCGAGTGGTCGCGGTGCGCGGCCAGCCACTCCAGGCGGACCGGCGCGGCGGCTTCCGGGGCGTACCGGTGGTACTCGTCGACGCCGAACCCGAGCCGTCCGTTGTTGGCCACGAAGCAGGGGTGGCCCTCCGTCATCGACGTCTCGATGGTCTGGAAGTCCGCCCCGGCCAGTTCGGCGGCGGACGGCAGTGGCCGGGACAGCTTGTACGCGGTGCCGGCCAGCGTGGAGGTGATCTCCTCCAGGTAGACCGGGAGCACCCGCGGGGAGAGCCCGAGGGTGTCGCGCAGCTCGATGATCAGGTCCACCGCGTCGGGCGGCAGCGACGTACCGTCGCGGTGCCGGGTGATGCTGTCCGCGTCGATCTGCCAGTGCGCCAGGGCCAGCACGTGTGCGGCGAACCGGTAGGTGACCGTGCCGTCGTCGCTGCGGATCTCGTACCACTGCCGGTCGTCGTCACCGGCCGGCACGGGCTCCGGGGTGAGCAGCCGCTCGTGGGTGAACTCGGCGAGTGCCTTGCGGACCAGCAGCCGGTTGGCCCGGGCCCACCGCTGCGGGGTGAGGTGCCCGACCGGATCGGCGGTGGCGGCCGGGACGACGGCGGACGACTGGGTGGGGAAGGCGGTGGCGGTCACGCCGGGGCTCCTTCGGTTCGGGTGGTGGCGGCGCGCCCGGCGGCGGCGAACCGGGCCCGCGTGCAGACGCTGAGCAGCGCGTCCTTCTCGGGCTTGGCGATGGTGCCGACGACCTCGAAGCCGACGGCGGCGTTCAGCGCGTGCACGGCGGTGTTGCGCACGTCCGGCTCGACGACCACCCGGCGGGTCGCCGGGTCGGCGAAGAGCCAGGCCATGACGGTGCCGATCACCGCGCGGGTGAAGCCGTGCGCCGGCGTGCCCGTGGGGGCGCAGAGGAAGTGCATGCCCACGTCGCCCGGCTGGGGGTCGTACAGGCCGACCAGCTCGACGTGGGCCGGGTCGTAGCGTTCGGCGAGGAACGCGGGTTCCCGGCGCCACAGGCCGAGGTACGCGTCGTGGTGCGGATGGTCGGCGATCCGCCGGTACTCCTCGGCGACACCCGCCAGGTCGGCGTCCTGCATCAGCCAGAACGCCGCCTTCGGATGGGTCACCCAGGAGTGCAGCAGCGCGGCGTCGGCGTCCGGGTCGAGGGTCCGCAACGCGAACTCGCCGAGCTGGTCGTCGACGCGGGTGTAGACCACGGTCACGACGCCACCCCGGCGGGCGCGCCGAACTCCTGGAAGGTGATGCTCTTCTCGATCGGGTAGTACTCCCGGCCCAGCAGCTCCCGGATGATCCAGGAGTTGCGGTACGCGCCCATGCCCAGGTCGGGTGAGGTGATGCTGTGCGTGTGGGTGCCCGCGTTCTGCAGGAAGATGCCGCGACCGGTGTGGTCGATGCTGTAGTTGCGGGCCACGTCGAACCGGCCGTGGGAGTCCCAGCGGATCCGGTCGCGCACCGGCGTGAGGAACTCCGGCACCTGGTAGTGGTAGCCGGTGGCCAACACCAGGCCCTCGGTCCGCAACGTGAAGTCCCGCTCCTGCTCCACCTGGCGCAACCCCAGCGTGTACGCCCCGTCGTGGTGGCCGGCGCTGGTCAGCTCGGTGTTGGTGAGCAGCCGGGTGTTCACCGGCCCGTCGATGCTGAGCGCGTAGAGCAGGTCGAAGATGTCGTTGATCAGGTCGGCGTTGATGCCCTTGAACAGGCCCTTCTGCGCCGACTCCAGCCGGTAGCGGGTCGCTTCGGGCAGCGCGTGGAAGTAGTCCACGTAGTCCGGTGAGGTCATCTCCAGCGTGAGCTTCGTGTATTCGAGCGGGAAGAACCGCGGCGAGCGGGTCACCCAGTTCAGCTGGTAGCCGTACCGGTCGATGTCGCCGAGCAGGTCGTGGTAGATCTCGGCGGCACTCTGGCCGCTGCCCACCACGGTGATGCTGCGCTTGGTCCGCAGCGCGTCCCGATGCTCCAGGTAGCGCGAGTTGTGCACCGCGTCGCCGGGCAGCCCGGCGACGGCGGCGGGCACGTGCGGCGGGGTGCCGGTGCCGAGCACCAGGTGCCGGGCCCGGTACTCGACCGTCTCCCCCGCCCCGGTGGTGGCACGGACCACGTAGTGCTCGTCGGCGGCGTCGTACTCCACGGCGGTCACCGACTGGCCGAAGCGCAGGTTCGGCAGCTTCGCCGCCGCCCATCGGCAGTAGGCGTCGTACTCGCTGCGCAGCGGGTAGAAGCTCTCCCGGATGTAGAACGGGTAGAGCCGGCCGATCTCCTTGAGGTAGTTGAGGAAGGAGTACGGCGAGGTCGGGTCGGCGAGGCTCACCAGGTCGGCGATGAACGGCGTCTGCAACCGGGCCGACTCCAGCAGCATGCCGGGGTGCCAGGCCAGGCTCGGCCGGGCCTCCAGGAACACCCCGTCCAGCTCGTCGATCGGCGCGGTGAGACAGGCCAGGCCCAGGTTGTACGGGCCCAGGCCGATGGCGATGAAGTCGTGGGTGGACATCCGGCCCTCCAGCCGCGGGTTCGTCGTCGCCGGCATCAGCCGACGTGGCAGGTCAGGTCGGCGGCGGTGCGGTCGTGCACGTACCGGCCGGCGTGGGTCGCGATCAGTTCGAGCACGTGCCCGACGTCCTCGACGGTCGTGGCCGGGTTGAGCAGGGTGAACTTCAGGAAGTGTCGCCCGTCCACCCGGGTGCCGGCGACCACCGCGAGGCCGGAGGCGGCCAGCGCCTCCCGGGCGTGCAGGTTGGCCGCGTCGGCCAGCTCCCGGCCCGGGCCGGTGGGCAGGTAACGGAAGACCACCGTGCTCAGCGACGAGCGGGTCAGCACCTCGAAGCGGGGGTCCTCGCTGACCAGCTCCCAGGCGTCGGCGGCCCGGTCGACCACCTCGTCGAAGAGCGCGCCGAGCGCGTCCGGGCCCATCACCCGCAGGGTCAGCCAGAGCTTCAGGGCGTCGAAGCGGCGGGTGGTCTGCAGGCTCTTGTCGACCTGGTTGGGGATCCGCTGCTCCACCATCCGCGCCGGGTTGAGGTAGTCGGCGTGGTAGGTGGCGTGCCGCAGCGCCCGCCGGTCCCGGACCAGCAGCGCGCTGGAGCTGACCGGCTGGAAGAACGACTTGTGGTAGTCGACGGTCACCGAGTCGGCCCGCTCGATGCCGTCGAGCAGGTGCCGGCGGGTCGTCGACACCAGCAGACCGCAGCCGTACGCGGCGTCCACGTGCAGCCAGACGCCGGCCGCCGCGCAGATCCCGGCCAGCTCGGCCAGTGGGTCGATGGAGCCGAAGTCGGTGGTGCCGGCGGTGCCGACGACGGCCATCACCACCAGCCCGGCCTGCCGGCAGCGGGCGATCTCGTCGCGGACGGCGGCGGGCCGGATCCGCCGCTGCGCGTCGGTGGACACCGCGATCACCGCGTCCGGGGCGAGGCCGAGCAGCTTGGCCGACTTCTGCACGCTGAAGTGCCCCGCCGCGGAGGTGATGACGCGCAGCCGGGGCAGCAGGTCGGCGCGTTCGGCCGGGCCGGTCGCGGCGAGGCACGCCTCCTCCCGGGCCAGCAGCAGCGCCTGGAGGTTGGACTGGCTGCCGCCGCTGGTGAACACGCCGTCGGCGTTCGGGCCGAGACCGATGCGGGTGGCCGTCCAGTCGATCAGCCGCCGCTCGATGAGGGTGGCCCCGGCGCTCTGGTCCCAGGTGTCCAGCGAGGAGTTGACGGCGGTGAGCACCGCCTCACCGAGCAGCGCCGGGATGGCCACCGGGCAGTTGAGGTGGGCGAGGTAGCGGGGGTGGTGGAACCAGACGGCGTCGTGCAGGTAGACGTCCTCCAGCTCGTCGAGGGCGGCGCCGGCGTCGCCGAGCGGCCGGTCCAGGTCGACGCGGTCCACCAGGGGGGCCAGCTCGGCCGGTGTGATCCCGGTGCCGGGCCGGTCCACGGTGGCCACCCGGCGGGCGACCCGGTCGACGCCGGCGGCGAGTGTCCGCCGGTACTGCTCGACCGAGCCTTCGTGGAGCAGCTGGGCTCGCGCGGCGGCCGGAGCCGGTGGCGGTGCGGTGGTCTCGACGGGGTACGTCGGCACGGTCACGGGGGTGTCCTCCACGTTCTCGACGAATGAGCAGCCGGAACCCTCCCCCGGCGCGGTCGTGCGCCGGGGGCCGTGCTGCGTTCGGATGGGTCGCCGCTCAGGCGGTGGCGTCGGCCGACGCCTCGGCGCGCAGCTCCTCCTCGGATGCCCCGCGCCGCCAGTAGCCGGCGAAGGTCACCCGCCGGCGGTCGATGCCCCGCTCGCCGACCAGGTGCCGGCGCAGCGCCCGCACCGCGCCGGACTCGCCGGCGATCCAGGCGTACGGGGTGCCGGCGGGCAGCCGGGCGCCGCGGACCGCGGTGACCAGCAGGTCACTGCCGGCCGGGGTGCTGCCGCGCACGATCCATTTGATCTCCGCGTCGGCCTCGGTGGGCAGCTCGACGATGTCGGCGGCCGCCGGCACCTCGATCCAGGCGCGGACCCGCGTGCCGGCGGGCAGCCAGGCCAGGATGCCGGCGGCGGCCGGCAGCGCGGTCTCGTCGGCGGCCAGCAGGACGAGGCCCGTGTCGTCCGGCGGGCGGAAGCAGACACTGCGGTTGTCGTGCACGGCCGGCCCGAGCAGCAGCACCCGGTCGCCGGGCCCGGCCTGGCCGGCCCACCGGGAGGCGGGGCCGGTGTCGCCGTGGCTGACGAAGTCGATGTCCACCTCCGCGGCGGCCGGGCGCTGCTCCCGGATGGTGTACGAGCGCATCACCGCGCGGACGTCCGGCGGGAGTGCCCGCCAGGCGCCGAACCAGCCATCGCCCCGCTCCACCGGAACCACCGGCGCGTCCTGCCCGGGGTGCGGCAGGAACAGCGAGACGCTCTGGTCCCGGCCGCCGCCGGCGAAACCGGCCAGCTCGGCACCGCCGAGTGTGACCCGGATCAGGGAAGCACCGACCCGGCGGGCCCGTACGACATGCGCGGCGAAGAAGCGGTACTGGAGGGCTACGGGTTCGACGGTGCTCGTACTCATGGCGTCAGCTGACCTTCTTCGCGTTCCGGATGGCGGTGGCGAGGTTCTCCAGCAGCGGCGCGGCGCCGGCGTACGAGAAGCGGGGCACCGCGTCCCACGGGGTCACCTGGTTGGCCTTGACCGCCGGCAGTTGCTGCCAGGTGGGCTTGGCGACGAGGTCCTTGGGCTGCAGGGCGGTGCTGCGGTTGTCCAGCAGGAGCAGGTCGGCCGGGAACTTGGCGGTGTTCTCCCAGCTGAGCGCCTCGAAGTAGTCGCCGGCTTCGAGCTTGGTGGGAACGACGATGTCGACGCCCAGCTCGGCGAAGTACATCAGGTCGGTGCTCACCTTGGGGTTGGAGACGTAGAACAGGTCGGGGCTGCCGGAGCAGGCCATCACCTTGATGCCGGGGTTGGTCCTGACCGCCTGGCGGACCGCCTCGGAGGCGGCGTCGAAGCGGGCCTTCGCGTCGGTGACCTTCTTGGCGGACAGGTCCGCGCCGAGCGACTCGGCCAGTGCGGCGTACCGCTCGATCGGCTTGGTCATCGGCACCCGGGCGGTGGTGATCGCCACGCTCGGCGCCAACGGGAGGATCTTGGCCTTGCTCTCGTCCGGCACGTACCAGAGCGCGTCCGGGTCGTACATGTGGGTGACCAGCAGCTCGGGGCGCAGCGCCGCGTACTTCTCCAGGCTGAACTCGCCCCACACGTTGCCGAGGATCTCCACGGCCTCGACGTTCAGGTCACCGGCCTGCGGGTCGGCCGTGCCGTCGGCGCGCTTGGTCTCGCCGAACACGCCGACGATCTGCTTGTCGATGCCGAAATCGACCAGGGCCGCCGCAACGCCGGTGAAGGCCACCACGCGTGCCGGGCGGGCCGCCGCGTCGACCTTCTGGTTGCGGTCGTCGGTGAACGACCACGGGCCGCTTCCGTTGCCGGCGGCGGGCTTGGCGGCGTCGTCCTTGCCGCAGCCGGCGAGCAGGGCGGCCAGCGTGGCGGCGCCACCGGCGGCCAGCAGGCCACGGCGGGAGAGGCGACGGGCGGACAGGGCATCGGGCATGGTGTCGTCTTTCGATCAAGGGATGGCCGGGGTCGACCAGTAGCGGGGGTTAGGTTAGCCTAACCTCGCACGTTGTCAACAGCGGTACGTCGTGTCGCCACACCCCCGGAGCCCACACTGGACGCCACACCCTCCGTCACCGTCTCGGCGCGGCCCGTGCCGAGCGGGTCGGCGGCACCACCTTCCGGACCACCGCCGGCGCGGCGGGGTCGCCAGGCGGCCCGCGCCGCCGGCCTGGTCGCCGCCGTGGCGCTGCTCGGCGTGGTCCTCGTGCTCAGCATCGCGGTCGGCGCGAAGGCCATGCCGCTCGGCGACGTCTGGTCCGGGTTGCTGCACCGGGACGCCGCCGAGTACGCGGTGGTGCACCGGATGCGCCTGCCCCGCACCCTGCTCGGCCTGCTCGCCGGCGCGGCACTCGGTGTGGCCGGCGCCGTGATGCAGGCCCTCACCCGCAACCCGCTGGCCGACCCCGGGCTGCTCGGCATCAACGCCGGGGCGTCCGCCGCCGTCGCCACCGCCGCCGCGTTCCTGGGCGTCACGGCCATCGGCGGGTACGTCTGGTTCGCGCTGCTCGGCGCGGCGGTGGTCACCGCGCTGGTCTACGCCGTGGGGGGCGGGCGTGGTGCCACCCCGGCCCGCCTCGCGCTGGCCGGCGCGGCGCTGAACGCCACCCTCTACTCGTACGTGAGCGCCGTGATGCTGCTGGACACGGCCTCGCTGGAGCGGCTGCGGTTCTGGACGGTCGGCTCACTGGCGAGCACGAACTCGGTGACCGTGACCCAGGTGGCGCCGTTCATCCTGGCCGGCCTGCTGGTCGCGCTCGCCACGGCCCGGCCGCTGAACGCCCTGGCGCTCGGCGACGACGCGGCACGGGCACTGGGCGCCCGACCCGCGCTGATCCGGGCCGCCGTGATCGTCGCGGTCACCCTGCTCTGCGGAGCGGCGACCGCCGCCTGCGGTCCGATCGTCTTCGTCGGGCTGCTGGTGCCGCACCTGGTCCGGGCACTGACCGGCCCCGACCTGCGCTGGCTGCTGCCGTACTGCGCGGTGCTCTCGCCGGTGCTGCTGCTCGGCGCCGACGTGCTGGGCCGGGTGCTGGGCCGGCCGGGCGAACTCCAGGTCGGCATGGTGACCGCCGTGCTGGGCGGCCCGCTCTTCCTCTGGCTGGTCGCCCGCGGACGGGTGGCCCACCCATGACCGTCCTCCGTACACCCGGTGGGTTGTCGCTGCGGTTCCGCCCCCGCGCGTTGACGGTCGGCGCCGGCGCGGCGCTGCTCGCGGCCGGGCTGGGCCTGGTGGCCGTGGGCAGCGGCGACTACCCGATGGGCCCGGCCGACGTGCTGCGGACGCTCACCGGCGGCGGCACCCCGGCGGAGCAGTTCATCGTGCAGGAGCTGCGGCTGCCCCGACTGGTCACCGCACTGCTGGTCGGCGCGGCGCTCGCGCTGGCCGGCACCGTGTTCCAGTCGCTGGTCCGCAACCCGCTCGGCAGCCCGGACGTGCTCGGCTTCACCCAGGGCGCGTCGACCGGCGCGCTGGTGGTGGTCGTCCTCGGCGGCGGCAGCCTGGCCCTGGCCGGCGCGGCGGTGGCCGGCGGCCTCGGCACCGGCCTGTTGATCTACGCCCTCGCCTGGCGTCGCGGGGTGCACGGCTACCGGCTCATCCTGGTCGGCATCGGCGTCGCGGCGATCCTCACCGGCGTCAACGGCTACCTGCTGACCCGGGCGCCGCTGATGGACGCCGCCCGCGCGGTGCTCTGGCTCACCGGCAGCCTGGACGGGCGGGGCTGGGCCAACGCCGGCCCGCTGCTCGTCGTCACCGCCGTGCTGGCGCCACTGGTGCTCGTCGTCTGCGGTCCGGCGCTGCGGATGATGGAGCTGGGCGACGACACGGCGAGCGCCCTCGGTGTGCCGGTACGCCGGCTCCGCCTGGTCCTGCTCGCCGCGGCGGTGCTGCTCGTCTCGTTCGCGGCGGCCGCCGCCGGGCCGGTGTCGTTCGTGGCGCTGGTCGCGCCGCACGTGACGAAGCGGCTGACCCGGGCGCCCGGCCCGAACCTGCTGCCGTCGATGGCGGTCGGCGCGGCGCTGCTGGTCGGCGCCGACCTGCTGGCCCAGCGCGCGTTCACCGGGCACCAGCTTCCGGTCGGTGTGGTGACCGGAGTTGTCGGCGGCGGCTACCTGGTCTGGCTGCTGGCCGTGGAACGCCGGGCGGGTCGGCTGTGAACACCCGCGACGCCCTCGAAGGAGCACCCATGCACCCCGGCACCACCCGGCTCGGCGGCACCTCGCTGACCCTCGCCTACGACCGGCGCACCATCGCCGAGGACCTGACCGTGGCGGTGCCCGACCGATCGTTCACCGTGATCATCGGCCCGAACGCGTGTGGCAAGTCGACCCTGCTGCGGGCGCTGTCCCGGATGCTGCGCCCGACCGTCGGCACGGTCCTGCTGGACGGCCGGGACATCCACGACCTGCCCGCCCGGAAGGTGGCCCGCACCCTCGGCCTGCTGCCGCAGTCGTCCATCGCACCCGACGGCATCAGCGTCGCCGAGCTGGTCGCCCGAGGCCGCTACCCACACCAGGGTCTGCTGCGGCAGTGGTCGCGCGAGGACGAGCGGGTGGTGGAGGAGTCGATGGCCGCCACCGGGGTCGACGACCTCGCCGACCGGCCGGTGGACGAGCTCTCCGGCGGCCAGCGGCAGCGGGTCTGGATCGCCATGGCGCTGGCCCAGCAGACCCCGCTGCTGCTTCTGGACGAGCCGACGACGTTCCTCGACATCGCCCACCAGATCGAGATCCTGGACCTCTGCGCCCGGCTGCACGAGGAGCAGGGGCGCACGCTGGTCGCGGTGCTGCACGACCTGAACCACGCGGCCCGCTACGCCACCCACCTGATCGCCATGCGCGACGGGCGGGTGGTGGCCGCCGGCGAGCCGGCGTCGGTGGTCACGGCCGACCTGGTGGCCGAGGTGTTCGGGCTGCCCTGCCGGGTGATCGACGACCCTGAGACCGGCACCCCGCTGGTCATCCCCGCCGCCCGGCGCCGCGCCACCGTGCCCGCCCCGGAGCCGGCGTGACCGCCGCCCGTTTCCGCGACCGGTGGGGCGTGCCGCACCTGCGGGCCGACGACCCGCTCGCCCTGGCGAGCGAGCAGGGGCGGGTGACCGCGTACGACCGGGCGTGGCAGATCGAGGTGGAACGGCACCGGGCCCAGGGCACCAGCGCCGCCTTCCTCGGTGCCGACGCGCTCGGCTGGGACCGGTTCGCCCGGCAGGTCCGGCTCGACGACACCGCCCGTCGCTGCCACGCCGCGCTCGACCCGGCGACCGCCGAGTGGGTGGCCGCGTACGTCGCCGGGGTCAACGACGGTCTCGCCGCCGGGGCGGCCCGAGCGCCGGAGTTCGCGGCCACGGGCCTGACTCCCGGCGTGTGGCAGCCGTGGACGCCGCTGGCGGTCTGGCTGGGCCACCACATCCTGTTCGCCGGGTTCCCCGGCAAGCTCTGGCGCGAGCACGTGGCGCAGCGGCTCGACGCCGACGCGGTCGACCTGTTCGCCACCGACGGGCCGGCCGTCGCCGGCAGCAACGGGTGGCTGCTCGCCGCCGAGCGGACCGGCACCGGCGCGGCACTGCTCGCCGGCGACCCGCACCGGTTCATCGAGGATCCCGGCGTCTACCAGCAGATCCGGCTGGCCTGCCCGGAGTACGACGTGGTCGGGCTGGCGGTGCCGGGCGTGCCGGGCATCGCGCACTTCGGGCACACCGGCGAGGTGGCCTGGGCCATCACCAACGCGATGGCCGACTACCAGGACGTGTACGCCGAGCGGCTGCGCCGGCACGGCCCGGTGGTGCAGGCGCTCGGCCCGGACGGCTGGCGACCCGCGCACGCCCACGTCGAGACGATCGAGGTGGCCGGTGCGGAGCCGGTCGAGGTCGAGGTGGTGGAGACCGCCCGGGGTCCGGTGATCGCCGGCGGGCCGGACGAGCCGACCGCCATCAGCCTGCGCTACCCGCCCCGGGTCCGCGCCGCGCTCGGTTTCGCTGCGCTGCCGGAGCTGCTGCGCGCCCGCAGTGTGGCCGACGTGGACCGGGCGCTGCGACACTGGGTGGAACCGGTCAACGTGGTGCAGGCGGCGGACACCACCGGCGGGCTCCTGCACCGGGTCGCCGGCGCGGTGCCGGTGCGGCATCCGGAGAACGGCCGGCGGGTCGTCCCGGGCTGGGAGGCCGCGCACGCCTGGCGCGGCTGGTACGCGCCGCTACCCCGGGCCGAGGTCGTCGGCCGCGCGGTGATGGCCAACGAGCGGGGGCTGGCGGAGCCGCTCGGCGTCGAGTTCGCCCCGCCGCACCGGGCGCACCGGATCGCCGAGCTGCTCGACGCCGGTGCCGACTGGACGGCCGAGCGGATGACCGCCGTGCACACCGACACGCACCTCGGCTCGGCCGGCCCGCTGCTGGGCGCCCTGGCCGCGCTGACCGGGCTCGGTCCGGCCGCCTCCGCCCTGCGCGACCGCCTGCTGCGCTGGGACCGGCGGATGGCCGCCGACAGCACCGACGCCGCCGACTTCGCCATCCTGCGGGCGGCGGTCGTACGCCGGCTGGCCGCCCACCCGGCGCTGGCCGCGCTTGCCGAGCCGCCGGCGTACCCGGAGGTGTTCGCACCCTGGCTGGCGCTGACGCCGCGGGTCGGCTACGCGCTGGAGCACCTGCTCGGCGACGCCCTGCTTCCCGGCCTGGACGTGGCCGCATTGGTGGGCGCGGCGGCCGAGGAGGTCGCGGAGACGGCGAACGGACAGGTGCGCTGGGCTGACCTGCACCGGCTGGCGCCCTGGCGGGCGCTGCCCGATCCGGACGCCGGACCCGCCCCGGGCCTGGACGGCGACCACGACTGTGTGCTGGCCACGTCCAGCGTGCCGGGGGTCACGCACTGGTGCGCGCGCGGGCCGGCAGCCCGATTCGTGTGGGATCTGGCCCGGCGGCAGGACAGCCTCTGGGTGGTCCCGCTGGGCGCCAGCGGGGTGCCCGGCGACCCGCACCACGACGACCAGAGCCGCGCCTGGCTGGCCGGCGAACTGCTGCCGGTGACCACCGACTGGGACCAGCTCACCGAGGAGCGAGATGAGCGCTGACGCCACGGCCGACCGGCACCACTACCGACGGGACGTCACCGGGTTCGGGGTGGTGACCATCCGGCCGGTACGGCCCGACGAGGACGCCGACCTGCTGCACGGCTGGGTCACGCAGGAGCGTGCCCGGTTCTGGGGGATGCGCGAGGCCAGCCGTGAGCGGGTGCACGAGATCTACGCGTACCTGGACTCGCTGGCGACCCACCACGCCTACCTGGTGCACCGCGACGGCGTGCCGGCGGCGCTGGCGCAGACGTACCAGCCGGAGGCGGACCCGGTCGGCGAGTGCTACGACGTACGCCTCGGCGACGTGGGCGTCCACCTGCTGATCGGGCCACCGGTGCGGGTCGAGCGCGGCTTCACCGGCGCGCTGTTCGGGGCGATCCTGGACTTCGTGTTCACCGACCCGGGCCGGCTGCGGATCGTGATGGAGCCCGACGCCCGCAACGACAAGGTCCTCGACCGGCTGCGGCGCACCGGGTTCCGGGCCGGCCCGCTGATCGACCTGCCGGGAAAACGCGCCCGACTGCACTTCCTCGACCGGCCCGCGGCGGCCGACTGACGCGGGAGGAGAACCGGCCGCCGGCCGGGTACGCGAGGCACCCGGACCGGCGGCCGGCAGATCGTGGCGTCAGCGCAGGCCGAACGCCCGGTTGATGCTCTGGCTCACGGTGTTGCCGGCGGCGTCCCGCGCGGTGGTGCGCAGGCTGACGAAGCTGGCCCCGCCCGGTGCGGCCAGCGAGGTCCGCCAACCGTCACCGTCCCGGGTGAGCCGGGGCTTCTGCCAGGTCGCCCCGTCGTCGTAGGAGACCTCGACGGTCACCGCGCCGATCTTGCCCGTGCTGCCGGGCAACTGGGAGGCGACCACGGTGAGCGGTGCCCGCCGCGACGCCGTGCCGTCCCGGTCGATGGCCACCCGGTAGTCCAGCTGGATCATCGGCAGCACCTCGGACGTCTCCGTCCCGGTGACCGCCGAGCTGAAGCCCCACTCGGTGCGGGTCTGCCGGGAGTACGGGTTGGTCCACGCCGCCCGGTCGTTCTCCACCACCAGCCGGTACGGCAGCCGCTGCTCCGCGAGGCCGGAGACCCGGAGGTACTCGGCGTTACCCCAGTTCAGCTCCTTGTCGCCCTGGTAGAGGGTGGTCCGGTTGACCATGTCGAAGTTGGCGTAGGCCTCACCGATGTGGCCACCCCCGTCACCCCAGCCGGGCGCGGGCAGGTAGACGGTGTCCAGGTAGCGGACCGGCAGGTAACCCAGCACGCCCATCCGGGGCCGCTGGATCGGCCCGAACCAGGTGGCCGTGCTCGGCCTGCCCGCCTGGTAGGTGGTCACGTCCATCGAGTGCTGACCGGTCTCGCCGACGATGAGGGCGTCCTCGATCCACCTGGCGTCGGCGGTCACCCAGTCGGTACGCCGACCCTGCGCCCGGACGCTCACCAGGTTGCTCGACGCCCAGCCGCGCCAGATGTCGGTGCGGAACTCCAGCGCCTTGCCCGGTCGGTAGTTGCGGAACTCCACGTCGACCCGGGCCAACTGACGGCTCGTGGGCCGGTAGGTGGGGTCGGCCGGCACCGCGCCGGTCCAGTGGTGCACCACGTCGTACAGGTACTCGGTCTCCGGGTGCGAGTCGACCGTCAGCCGCACCGGGCCGCGTTCCAGCGCGGCGATGAGCTGCCCGCCCTCGTCGGCGGTGAGCGTCGCCACGGTCACCGGGGCGGGGCTCTCCGGACTCCACGGAACCTCGTCCCAGGGCTGGAGCCGGCCGACGCCGTCGTTGACCACCAGCAGCAGCTTCGCGCCGGCCGTCGCGGCGGCCCGGGCCTGGGTGGCGATGTCCACGGTGTCGCTGCGCCGGACGACCACGGCCCGGTCCCGGACCGGCCTGCTGGCCAGCCCGGCCGCCGAGGCGTCGGGGGCGTAGACCGCGTCGAGCTTGTGCCGGCCGCCCGGCAGCGCCGGGGTCGCCCGCTTCACCAGCAGGTCGTCGTACGAACGGTCGCCGGAGGCGACGGTCAGCGCCGGCTGTTCCAGCCGCCACCGCGCGCCGAACTCGAACTCGCCGTCGGTGACCGGGCGGCCCGTCGGCAGCGCCCACATGCTGTCGTACGAGGCATCGGGCAGCATCTGGCTCTCGGTGAGGCTCGCCCCGAAGGACCGGTGGATGTCCAGCCGCAGTGCGCTGGGGGTGGCCTCCTGGGGCACCTGGGCCCGCACCTGCCGGGCGGCCCGCGCGTCCAGGGTGACGGTGCGGTCCCGGTCCAGCGTGACGTCGGTGAAGCTGAGCAGGGCCATGCCCTTGGAGTGCGGCCCGTTCACGCCCCGCACGTCGGCGGCGATCCACCCGGTCCATGTCGCGACCGGCAGCCGCAGCGTGGCGGTGCCGCTCTCGGGCAGGTCCACGGCGGTGAACAGGCCGTCGGTGGTGAGGATGACCTTGCCGGCGAGGGGCTTGCCGTCCCGGTCCTTGGCGACCAGCGTCAGGTTCTGCCGCTGGCCCTCCTTGCTGGCGCCGATCAGGGTGCGACCGCGGACCGTACCGGTGCCGTCGGTGGCGATGATCGTGCCGCTGACCTGCCGTTCGGCCGGGAGCCGGTCGTACGCCGCGGTCAGCGTCACGGTGGCGGTGCCGCCGGCCGGCACGGTGAGCGTGTCGGCGGAGAGGGCGAACAGACCGGCCGGCGCGGTGGCCGCGTCGAGGGCCAGCTTCAGGGTGACCGGCGTGCCGCCGGTGTTGGTGTAGGTGACCGTCCGGTCGACGGTCAGCCCGGGCTGCTGCGGCCAGGCCTGGAAGCCGGAGTAGGCGCTCGGGGTGGCGAAGACGGTGGCGTGCACCGCGGCAACGGCGTCGACCCGGCCGGCACCGGCCTGGTACGGCGTGTACCCGGGGGTGGCCTTGACCGTGCTGACCAGCGCCTCCTTGATGCGCTGGCCGGTCCAGTCGGGGTGCGCGGCGGCGACCAGGGCGGCCGTGCCGGCGACGTGCGGCGTGGCCATCGAGGTGCCGCTCATCAGCGTGTAGTCCCCGGTGCCGCCCCGCACGAAGTGGGAGCGGGCGGCCAGGATGTCCACGCCGGGTGCGGTCAGCTCGGGCTTGAGCCCGCCGTCGCCGGCGCGCGGACCCTGGCTGGAGAAGTCGGCGAGGTGGTCGGTGGCGTCGACGGCGCCCACGGTGAGCGCGGAGTCGGCGGCGGCCGGGCTGCCGATGGAGTTGGGGCCGCCGTTGCCGGCGGCGACCACGAAGAGGGCGCCGGTCTCGGCGCTGAGCTGGTTGACCGCCTGGCTCAGCGGGTCGGTGCCGTCGGTGGCCTCGCCGCCGAGGCTCAGGTTGACGACGCGGGCCTTCTGGTCCCGGACCGCCCACTCCATGCCGGCGATGATCCAGGAGTTCTGGCCGCTGCCCTCGCTGTTGAGCACCTTGCCGATGTGCAGCCGGGCGCCGGGGGCGACGCCCCGCTCCGCGCCGGCGGACGCGGCGCCGGTCCCGGCGATCGTCGAAGCGACGTGCGTGCCGTGTCCCTTGTAGTCGAGCACGTCGGGCTCTTCGGGCACGAAGCTGCTGGTGCCGGTGATCTGCCCGGCGAGGTCCGGGTGTTCGACGTCGGCACCGGAGTCGAGCACCGCGACGTCGACACCGGCGGCGGTGTTGCCCTCGGCCCAGACCGCCGGGGCACCGATCTGCGCGGTGGACTCGGTCAGGTCGGCGTGCACCCGGGCGTCCAGCCAGACCTTGGCGATGCCGTTGGCGAGGGTCGGGGTGCCACCCGCGCGGCGGGCCGTGCTGGCGGTGAGAGCCGTCCAGAACTTCTCGGCGGTGGCACGCTGGCGGGTCAGCGCCGCGCCCCGCACGCTGTCCAGCGGCCGGACCAGCTCGGCCCCGTCCACGGTGGGCCGGGTGCGGTTGCGGGCGGCGGCGTCGGTCAGGGTGACGATCAGCGGCAGCTTGTCGGTGTGCGCGTCGTCGTAGCCGTCCGCGATGAGCTCGGTGACGTTGAACAGCTGCCGGTCCAGTACGCCGCCGCTGACGTACGGCAGCGCCTCGTCCGGGTAGACGTAGGTGTCGCCGTCGAGCACCGTGCGGTGGAAGCTCGGCATGCTGCCGTTCGGCCGGCGGACGGTCGAGACGGTGCTGCCGTCGGCCGCGGTGGTGACGGTGACCGTGTCCCCGGTGATCAGGGTGACGGTGGCGGCGCGTCCGGCGGCGGCCGGGGGCTGGCCCGCCGGGCGGTCAGGGGTGTGCGGAGGGGCGGCGGACGCCGCTGTGCCGGGTGGGGTGAACCCGGCCGCCAGGGTGAGGGCGGCGCCGAGGGCGATCAGCCCGGACCGGCGGCGCCTGGAAGACAGAGCCAAGGTGACCTCTTTGTGTCGAGGAGCGGTACGCAGCACAGCATCGGCGCAACGCCCGTCCCCGAATGCCGCCTCCCACCGACGCCTTTACGCCATGGCGCAAACCCGCCACCCCGGGCGTCAGCGGTTGGGCGCTCCGAGGGCGACCAGCTCGGCGAGGCGGTCCAGCTGGTCGGGGTCGGCCAGCGCCGAGCCGACGGCCACCACCCGTACGCCGGCGGCCAGGAACTCGCCGGCGTTGCCCGCGTCGAGGCCGCCGGTGGCGACGAAGCGCAGCTGCGGCAGCGGGCCGGCGACGGCCCGGAACCAGGCGGGGCCCAGGGAGATCGCGGGGAACGCCTTGAGCCAGGTGAGGCCGTGCCGCAGCGCCTGCTGCGCCTCGGTCGGGGTGGCCACACCCGGCAGGTGGGGCAGGCCGCGCGCGGCGGCGGCGTCGGCGACCGCCAGGTCCAGGCCGGGTGCGACGGTGAACGCGGCGCCGGCGTCGGCCGCCGCGGTCACCTGCTCGATGCCGAGCACCGTGCCGGCGCCGACGATCCTGCCGCGCTCCCGGCCCGCCTCGACGGCGGCGCGCAGCGCCGGCACCGCGTCGGCGGTGGCCACCGGCACCTCCACCACGTCGATGCCGAGGTCCCAGGCCCTCCCGGCGAGCCGGACGGTCTCCGCCACCGGCAGGCCGCGCAGGATCGCCATCACCCGGGCGGCGCCGAAGACGTGATCGAAGTCCAGTGTGGTCATGGTCCACTCCATCCGAGGTCGCGGAAGATCCGCTGCGCGGTGCTCAGCAGTCGGGGCAGCAGTCGTCGCAGGTCGACGAGGGTGGCCACCACCGTCGGGGCGCTCACGCACGACACGCCTCAGACCTCTCTCGCGCCGGTCAGGTCCAGCGGTGACCAGGCGTCGGTCGGGGCGTCGAGCAGCCGATCGAACCAGGTCCACGGTGGCAGGGGGGCGTTGTCGCCGCTGCTGCCCAGCGCCTGCGCGGCGACCAGGTGACCGAGGCGCAGCCGGCGTACCGGATCGAGGCCGCGCAGCAGCCCGGCGAGGTAGCCGGCGGCGAAGGCGTCCCCGGCGCCGACCGGCTCCACGACCGTGACCCGGGGCGCCGGGACGAAGACCGGCTCGGCGTCGCGGCACAGGGCGGTGGCGCCCACCGCGCCGTCCTTGACCACCACCGTGTCCGGGCCGGGCAGCAACCGGCGCACCGCCTCCGGATCGGTGGTGCCCCAGAGGGCGTCCGCCTCGTCCTGACCGACGAAGACCAGGTCACTGCGGTCGGCCAGGTCGCGCAGCACCGGCGCGGCCCGGTCGGCGGGCCAGAGCGGCGCCCGATGGTTGACGTCGAAACTGATCAGCGCGCCCGCCAGCGGCCGGTCGGTCACGGCGTGCTCGACCAGCGCCCGGCAGATGGCGGAGAGCGCCGGGGTGATCCCGGACAGGTGCAGCACCCGGGCGCCGGCCAGCCGAGGGTCGGTCAGGTCGCTGGGATCCATCCGGGAGGCGGCCGACCCGGCGCGGTAGTAGTGCACGGCGGTCGCCGTCGGGCCCGGGTCCTTGACGTACAGCCCGGTGGGCGCGGTCGGGTCCACGGTGACCAGGTCGACGCGGACGCCGCCGGCGGCGACGTGCCGGACGACGGCCCGCCCGAACGGATCGTCGCCGACCCGGCTCACCCAGGCGGCCCGGTGCCCGAGCCGGGCCAGGTAGCCGGCCACGTTGGACTCGGCGCCGCCGACCGAGACGGCGACCCGCTCGGCCTGCTCCAGCGGCTCGCCCGGCGCGGGGCAGAGCACGACCATCGTCTCCCCCACCGTGGCCACCTCGACCGGCGGAGTGCCGGCCGGGGCGGTCGCGGGGTCGTGTCGGGGCTCGGGCGGCATCGTGGGCACTCGTCCTCGCGGCGGGGTCCGGGGTGCCGCCGAGCCTAGGCCCGCTGCGGAGAACGGGCAACCGGTTGCGCTGAGCGCAACGACGGGTCAGGGCAGCGTCAGCCCGTACGCGGCCAGCGCCTCCCCGATGGGCTGGTAGTAGGTGGTGCCGCCGGAGGTGCAGTTGCCGCTGCCGCCGGAGAGGATGCCGATGATCGTTCCGGTGGCCGCCACGTAGAGCGGTCCGCCGCTGTCGCCCGGCTCGGCGCAGATGTTGGTCCGGATCAGGCCGTAGACCACGCCGCCGGCGTAGTTGACGGTCTGGTTGAGCCCGGTGACGCTGCCGCACCGCACCCCGGTGGTGGCGCCGCTGCGGCAGACGGCCTGACCGACGTACGCGCTCCCGGCGCCGTAGATGGTCAGGAGGCCGGGGTAGGTGTAGACGGCGCTGGGATGGGCGATCCGGCCGGTGTAGCGGATCACGCCGTAGTCGTTGTTGGGAAAGCTGGTGGCGGTACGGACGCCGAGCACGGTGGTCTGTGCGCTGTCGGCGTACCAGGAACTGGCTGCCGCGGTGCAGTGCCCGGCGGTGATCACGTAGTAGGTGGTGCCGCTGCGCACGTTGGCGCCGAGCGAGCAGCGACCGCCGCCGCCGTAGATGCCCTGCCCGCCGGCGATCAGCGTCCGCAGCGTTCCGGGCTCCCGGCGCAGCAGCGCACCGGCGCGGTCGGCCACCGCCCGCAGTGCCGCCAGCTCGGCGGGGCCCACGGTGTCGTCGACGGTGATGGTCATCCGGCCGGTGGCCGGGTCGAGGCCCCAGGCGGTGCCGGCCGTGCGTACCCCGGCCAGCGCGGCCGGGTCGGCGGCCCTCGGGGCGGGAGCGGCCCGGTCGGGGACGGCGGCCTGCGCCGCGCCGGGCGTGAGGAGCAGGAGGGCGGTCAGGACGAGGGCGACGAGCGGGGAGCGGCGCATCCGAGCCTCCGCGGAGATCGAGATATGTGGATGTCATCAAGCATCGTCCGGCGGTCGACGGCATGGCAACCTCCGGCCGGTCGCCGTGTGACCGGGATCGGCGGGAATCGCCGATCGAGGGACGCGCCGAGCCGGTGCCGCTGATAATCCTCGGAGGATGCGGCGGGAGGCCGGGCATGACCACCGGAGGCAGTACGGCGCTGGTACGCCGGCCGAACGGGTCGGCCCGGGCCACGCTGCTGGAGCTGCTCTTCGACGTCGTCTTCGTGGCCGCGCTCGCCATGGTCTCGAAGCTGATCGCCGAACGCGAGCCCTGGACCGATGCCGGGCCGGTGCTCCTGACGCTGGCGGCGATCTGGTGGACCTGGTCGGTCACCTCCACGACAACCGAGTTCTACGACCCGGATCAGCGCCCGATCCAGGCCATCCTGATGGTCGCCATGGTGGGATCGGTGGGAATGGCGGCGGCTCTGCCGATGCTGTCCGTCGGGCACGCCATGGTCTTCGCGATCGCGTACACCACCACTCACGTGGTGCGCGGCGTCGTCCTGGTCATCACGTTGCACCGACAGCAGCACCGGGCCGCCATGGAGCGGGCCACACGGTTCCTGTTCTGGTTCGTGGTGTCCGGCGTCTTCTGGATTGCCGGAGCGCTGACCGGCTCACCCAACTGGGGGCTCTGGACGGTCGCGATAGCGATCGACCTCGTCTCCGCAGCGGTTCGGTACCCGACGCCCGTGCTGGGCCAGGTGCCCCTCGAGCAGTACGACCGGACCACCGAGCACCTGGGCGAGCGGTACCAGCAGTTCATCATCCTGGCCCTCGGCGACATCATCCTGGTGCCCATTCTGGAGGTCAGCCAGATGGATCTCGACCGCCTCCGGCTCTCCGCCCTGCTCTGCGCCTTCGCCACCATGCTGCTGCTCTGGCAGATCTACGTCTTTCAGGCCGGCAAGTTGCTGAAGGCCGGGGCGGACACGCGCAAGGCGTCCCGGGTCGCTCCGTACACACATCTGGTGATGCTGACCGGCGTGATCGGCACGGCGGCCTCCTTCGACCTGGTCGCCGCACGACCGACCGGGACGACGCCGGCGCGGTGGCTCGTGCTGATCATCGGTGGCCCGATCCTGTTCGTGCTCGGCCGCGTTCTGTTCACCTGGATGGTGACCGCGGTCGTGCCGTGGCGGCGGTTGGTCTGGCAGTTGCTGCCGCTGCTGGTGCTGCCGTGGGCCGGCGGATGGCCGCCCCTGTCGGTCGCCGGGATCGTGGCGCTCGGGCTGGCCGGTCACATCCTGACCCCCGGCCACACCCCGGAGACCACGCCGGGCCTGCGACTGTGGCGGCCGGGCGAGTGACCCCGACCGTCAGGCGAGGTGACGGCCGGCCCAGTCGGCGAGGTCCCGGGCGCAGTCGTCCACCGACTCCCGCCATGTCCGGGCCGCACCCTCCCCCGCCTCGTCGCTGACCTGCTTGACCAGGCGGCACGGTACGCCGGCCTGACTGGCGGCCCAGGCGATCGCGTACCCCTCCATGTCGACCAGGTCGGCACGCTGCGCCAACCGGTCCCGCGCCGCGTCGTCGGCCACGAACGTGTCGCCGGTGGCGAGCACCGCGCCCTCGGCGGCCAGCGGAAGCGGCGCGCCGTAGGTCTGGCCGGTGAGCGTGCGCAGCAGGGCGGTGTCCAGGTCGTGCTGGAGCACGGTGGCGACCTCGTGGATGCCGCCCCACCCGGGGCGCAGCGCGCCAGCGGTGCCCAGGTTGAGCACCAGGGCGGGGCGCGGCCCGGCCGCCAGCACCGCCGCCACCGCGCTGGCGGCGTTCACCTTGCCCATCCCGGTGAGCAGCACCGGCAGCTCCGGAGGGAGGTACCGCGCCTCCTCCTCGACAGCGAGCACCACCAGCGGACGATCGGCCCGGACCGCACCCCGAAGAATCACCGGAGCATCGTACGGGCCGCCCCGGCGAGCATCCTGCGGCCCACCGGCGGCACCCAGCCGCCATTCAGCGTCGTCGCATCGGACGTTCAGCCGCATGGGGCAGGCTGGTCCGGCGAGCCACCGGACCCGTCCGGCCGCGCCGCCGCCGACCAGCGGCAGCGACGCCCGGGACCACAGCGGCCCGGTCCGCCGACGGAGAGGTGACGACGGTGTACGACGGGCAGGACTTCCTCCGCGACAACCGCTGGTGCCTGAGCCGGAGGGCGCTGCTGACCGGGGCCGGCGCGGTCGCCGCCGCCGGACTTCTCAGCGCCTGCGGGGCCGGTGACACCCCGGCGGGCGGGGCGGCCGCCACGGCCGGCACCGTGCTGGCGCGTACCGGCGATGTCCCGGTCGGCGGTGGCACGGTGGTCGACGGCGTGCTGGTCGTGCAGCCCGAGGCCGGCACCTTCACGGCGTACGACGCGACCTGCCCCCACCAGGGCGTGCGGGTCGGCGCTCCCCGCGACGGGGTGATCACCTGCCCGGCGCACAACTCCACCTTCTCGGCCGGCGACGGCGCCCGCCTCGGCGGCCCTGCCACCCGGGGCCTGACGGAGATCCCCGTCCGGGTGGACGGCACCGACATCCTCCGCGCCTGACCTGCCCCCCAGCGGAGGATCAGTCGTTGGCGAAGCGGTACACCACGAAGTCCTTCTCCGCCCCGCAGGCGATCACCCGGGTGTTCCACGAGCAGGACGCGCTGCGGACCTCCTGGAGTTCGCCCAGCTCGTCGACCTCACCCGACTCGGCCCACACGCCGGCCAGGACCCGATTGTCCGCCACCGTGCTGGGCGCCTCGGCGAAGACCAGCACGTTGCCCTCGTCCAGCCGGGCCGCCACCCCGCGACGGTCGCGCAGCACCGTCTTGCCAGAGGCGTCGAAGAGGGTGACCCTCGGCTCCGGGTACTCCCGCTGGCCGAGCAGTTGTTCACCGAGCGGAACCAGGCGGGTCACGCCCGGTGCCGGCCAGCGGCTCGGGCGCTCACCCTCGGTCGCCGCCACCACCTCGGTGCGGGCGGCGTCGTTGTCCGGCACCTCCAGCAGGCAGGCCCGCCGCTTGCCGCAGGCCACCAGCTCCTTCGGCCGACGCTGGTCGTCCCCGGCCCGGTAGAGCACCACCGGCTCCGCGTCGGAACCCAGGTCGTACGCCAGGAGCTGGTACCCGCCGTCGTTGGCGGCCACGTACAGCCGGTCCTCGTGCGCCACCACCAGGTCGTCGAGGTCGGCGACACTCCCCCACTCGCGCAGCACGGCGCCGGACGACATGTCGAGCAGTCGCACCGACCGGTCCGCACCGACCTGCACCAGCCGCCGGTCCTCGCCCGTCCAGGGGTTGCGGGGCGTGCCGTCGAGGAACGCGGGACCACCGGACGCCTCAGCACTGCCCACCGGTAGGACGACGGTTCGACCACCGCCGTACTGGTCACGGGGGTTGGGCCGGGTCCACTTCGCCGTGCCGTCGCTCAGCCGCAGCCCGACGAGCTGGCCGGCGTCCCGGTCCACCACCACCGCCGCGTCGTCGGCGAAGTAGACGTCGTCGTCACCACGGATCGCCCGGTGCCAGCGTTGGGTGCCCGAGCGGCCGTCCAGCACGGCCAGTTCCCGGGGGGTGCTGTCGCCCGGGGCG
Source organism: Micromonospora yongxingensis (assembly GCF_052601155.1). NCBI lineage: Bacteria > Bacillati > Actinomycetota > Actinomycetes > Micromonosporales > Micromonosporaceae > Micromonospora > Micromonospora yongxingensis. Next base: position 239,027 of record NZ_JBQXEO010000006.1, on the reverse strand, counting down.
TCGGCGAGGACCGCCACCGCCCCCGGGACGGCGACCAGCCCCGCCCAGTCCTCGGCGGTGACGGCGGTCTGCTTGCGCCACAGCTGGTCACCCGTGGCGGCGTCGACGCCCACCACCTCCAGGCGGTCGTCCGGCAGCGGGTACCCGAGGTAGGCCCGGTCGCCGAGCACCGCCGTCCACATGCCCGCGGGCCGCTGGGCGCCGGCAGCCGGGCGGGACAGCTCAAGCAGCGACCGGAACTCCAGGTCCGGGTAGCGGTCCCGGGTGTAGTAGAGCGTCGCCGCGGTCACCACCCCGGCCAGGGCGAGCACCGCGCCGAGCACCACCCAGCGGGCCCGCCGCCAGCGGGGCCCGCTGGCCGGCGACGTGGACCCAGCGGGCACGCTCGGGGGTACGCCCGCCGGCCCCGGCACGGTCGGCGCGGCGGGACCCGACCCGGCCGGCACGGTCGGTGCGGTCTCGGGGGCGGGCGGCGTCGGCGCGAACGGTGCTCCGGCCGGTGAGACCGGCACCGGCGGCGTGGACGGGCCCGGCGGAGCCGGTGCGGGTACTCCGGCCGGGGCGGGCGGGGCGACGGACGGTCCCGCGTACGCCGGCACCGCCAGCGGTCTGCGCAGCGGCAGGTCGGTCAGCGCGCCCTCGGCCACCGGCAACTCGGGCTGGTCCAGCACCGTCGGCGCCACCCCCAGCTCGGCGTGCAGCATGCGGGCCACCAGCGGGATCCGCGACGAGCCGCCGACCAGGAACAGCCCGGACAACTGATCAGGGCTCAGCCCGGCTGCGGCGATCACCTCCCGGGCCCGGTCCACCGCGCGGCGCAGCAGCGGCGTGGCCACCCGCTCCACGTCCGCCCGCGTCAGCCGCACGGCCTCGCCCACCCCGGGCACCGCGACCGGCGCCACGGTGGACCGGGAGAGGGTCTCCTTCGCGCCCCGGACCTCGTCCCACAGCCGGATCTGGTCGCGGCGCTGCGCCGCGTCCGCCGGGCGCAGCAGCCGGGCCCACAGCGCGGCGTGCCGGTCACCGACCAGCTCACCGACCCGCTGGACCAACGCGGCGTCGAGATCCAGGCCACCGAGGTCGGGCAGGCCGCCGTCGGAGACCACACTGAAGCCGGAGTCACCCCACGGGTCGGCGCCCTCGTTGCGCAGCACGGCGACGTCCAGGGTCCCGCCACCGAAGTCGAACACCGCGATCGCGCCGCCGACCGGCACCGGCCGGTGCAGCACCTGCGTGTAGTAGCGAGCGGCGGCCACCGGCTCGCGCAGCAGTCGGGTGCCCGGCGGCGTCGGCCCGGCGAGGGTGTGCTCGGCGGCCTGCGGCCAGCCCGCCCGCATCAGCGCGTCGCCGAGCACCTGCCGCCGGGTCGCGTCCCAGGCAGCCGGGCAGGTGAGCACGGCCGGAGGCAGGAAGCCGACGCTGCTCACCGCGGCCCGCCCGACCGCCGTCAGCACCGCCGCGAGCAGCTCCGCCGGCGGGTACGGGCGGTCGCCGAGCAGCACCGCCGGGTCGTCCACCCGTCGTTTCGGGTTCGCCTCGAACCGGGCCGGGTCGGCCTGCGCCAGCCGTCGGGCGTCCCAGCCGGCGTGCAGCGTGCCGTCCGGGTCGGCGTACACACCGGACGGACTGACCGGTTGACCATCCATGAGCAGCGGACGGGTCCGCCCGTCAGGCCAGCGCAGCACCGCGACCGTGTTGGACGTACCGAGGTCGACGCCGAGAGCAAAACCCTCGTGCTGGCCTGCCATCTGCCCGATACCTCCGCCGCGACGAGGGAAACTCAGCCCCGCATCGTACGCAGCCGGTGCCCGGTCGCTGACCACTCGGTCAGTCGGCGACGACTTTGATGGCAGACCGGCCAGATCCTCACCGTTTCGCTGATCAGACGAAACGCTGGATCCTGACCTTCGGACGCTCGTTCCTCAGGTGGCCATGCTTGTGCTGGCGGACCTGTTCGTCCCAGACCTCCTGGTCGTAGTCCGGATTCGGTGGGATCCACCGGTGAGAGCCGTCGCTGTAGTGGAACTTCTCGTCCCCAGGCCGAAGAACGCTCACCGGATCCAGCCGAGGAATCGGCGGTGCAGGGAGCCGGCGGGAGCGTGGGCCAGGTCCCGGGTGGCGTCGACGAGCTGGGCGGCCAGATAAAGGGCGAGCGACACCGGAGCGTGGTCGTACTCGGCGACCAACTCTCGACGCCGGGTTGGGCAGGGCCAGTCGCTGCCGCAGCCGCCACACATCCATACCGGCGGGACTGGCCCGTGGGCCGTCACAGTCGGCCGCCATCGAGGGGCCAGTGGCCGCGGCTGATCGGGAGACGGTGACGACTGCGGCAGGGCAGGTTCGCACCACAGCGGCAGATGCGTCGCCAGTGTCGCCAGGACCAGACCGGCCGGTGACGACGGGCGAGAGTCAGGGCGGTAGCCGTGAGGTATTCCTCGTAGGAGACGCGCCGCATGTGCCCTCCCTCGTCACGAGCGAGGGCGGCCTGTCCACCCCCGCTGACAGGGGCATGGCAACCAGCGATTCACACCGCGCGCCGCACCCCGTGACGGGGAAGCTACGTTCGGCTACCAGGTGGGATGGGTAAGGTTCGTACCCCTGGATCAGGAGACCAGGCCGACCTTCAGCGCCAGGTCACGAGCTTCGTCGCGCGTGGCACGCGGCCCGCCGAGCAGGTCCAGGGTGATCTGCCGGGCATAGCCGTTGAAGCGGATCGTCTCCGGAGCCGACTCGTACGCCTGCCGGAGAGTCGCCACGGCGGCTTCCCTGTCGTCCTTGCCGTAGTGGGCACGGGCGACCTCGATGAGGTGGCGCGCACGACGCGGCCTCGACGGAATGGCCGCCGTCTCGTGACGACGCGCCTGCCTCGCCGCCTCACCGAACTTCTGCAACTCCACGGCCACGGTCACGGCGTGGGCACCCATGACGACGCGCGAGAACGACGTTTGCGGCTGATAGAACCCCTGCGGTAAACGCTGGGCCACCTCGTCCGCGCGGTCCCAGAATCGCCAGGCGCGGCCCTCCTCACCAGCACGGGCTGCCGTATAAGCGGCCTCGAAGTGCAGCGCACCCCACAGTGCAAGAAGATTCGGGTTCGCATCGGCCGTGCGAGCTTCCAGAGCCGAAAGGATATCGAGCGTCACGGCCATGGCGGTGTCCCAGTCACCGGCGTCCCGGTGCACCTGGCACAAAAACCATCCCGCGCAGGCCAGCGCCTCGGGATCACCGGACTCCTGCGCGGCCACCATCGCGCGGTCGGCGACGCGCCAGAGCAGTTCGGCAGCCGGTTGGTAGGCGAGAAACATCTGGGCGAGCCCAAGGACCTCGGCCAGGAGAGCCTGCGCCTGGCGACGGTCGGCACCCTCGTACGTCAACGCGGCAGCCTGCGCGTCCCGCACCAGGGCCGGCAACAACGCGCCCAACACCGTGCGATGGTCGGACGCCTGGTGCCGCGCACGCCATGCCGCCGAGAGACGGTCCCGCAGACGACCCAACGAGTCTGGAGGCACGTCACCAGCCAGTGGGAAACGGTTCACGGCGTCCCGGACCGAGGCCAACGCCGGATGCTCGGGCCCGTTCACTGCGGCTGACCGGTCGCTCAACTCCCCCACCAGGGCGGCCACCTCGACCTTGAGCGCACGCGCGATGCGGTCCAACATGTGTACGCGCGGCGGCAGAATGCGGTCCGTCTCCACCGCCTTCACCCACTCGGCGCTGCGACCGACCAGCCCGCCGAGCACGGCGCGCGTCTTGCCGGATCGTTCGCGGTAGACCTTGAGACGCTGCCCGAAGCTCAACTCCGGCATGGAGTCCATCCCGTACCTCCTCGTAGCGCGGGATGCGACACCGGCCCGACGGCCGCCGTCACGTCCCACGCTACCGACCGGCGCCCCGCGTGATAAGAGACGCGCGTGGCACGGGCTTACATGCCTGGACCACGGTGAGAAGCCAGCGAGCGCCGGCCGGGTGGCACGTGTTGGTCAGGAGGCGCAGGTGCTGAGCATGCTCTGCAGCGCGGACTTCTCGGAGGACTGGAGAGTGAGGCCCCAGTTGTACTTCACGGTGATCCACATCTTGCTGTAGGTGCAGCGGTACGACGACAGCGACGGCTGCCACGTGGAGGGGTCCTGGTCCCCCTTGGCCTGGTTGACGTTGTCCGTCACCGCGATCAGCTGGGGGCGGGTGAGGTCGTTGGCGAAGCTCTGCCGACGGCTCGTCGTCCAGGAGTTGGCTCCGGAGCGCCACGCCTCGGCCAGGGGCACGACGTGGTCGATGTCGACGTCGGAGGCCGCCGACCAGGTCGCGCCGTCGTACGGGCTGTACCAGCGGCCCGAAGTGGCCGCGCAGGAGCTGTCGACCACGACGGAGGTGCCGTCGCGCTTGAGGACCTGCTCGCGGGTGTTGCAGCTACCGCTGACGGTGATCCAGTGCGGGAACAGGTCCCGCGAGTAGCCGGCCGTCGACCCCTGCGCCGCCACGGTCAGGGCGTTGAGCTGCGACTGCGCCGTCGCCTTGGACGGAATGCCGGAGGGCGCGGCCGAAGCCGACTGGACGTTGGCGACGGTCAGGCAAGCCCCGGCGAGAGCTGCCAGGGCGATCGCTGCGGCGCGCCTTCCGGCACGTGGGGTGGGGGTGGCGGAGGGCGTGATCGGCATGAGCAGCCGCCTTTCGTCAGGGGGTGGACGGCAACCGTCCCTGACGATCATGTCAATCGATGGTCATGGCCATGAAGGGTGGCCGTCCGGCCATTGAGCATTCGGCATCGTGCTGGGTTGCTCGGACGGCCATCGACGGCGGCGGCAGGCTCCCGGTCCGTCTGCCACCGCGGGACGTAAGAGGACCGCAAGATCTTCCGGATCGCTGACCGGCAGTGCTGCTGGCTAGGCTGACCCGGGAGGTGGCCGGTGGCGCAGCGGGTGCTCGTGGTCGACGACGACCGGACCGTCAGCGACGTGGTCTGCCGCTACCTGGAGCACGCCGGCTACGACGTGAGCCACGTCGGGGACGGGCTGGCCGCGTTGGACGCCGTGCAGGAGCGCTCGCCGCACCTGGTGGTGCTGGACCTGATGCTGCCCGGGCTGGACGGGTTGCAGGTGTGCCGGCGGCTGCGGGAGCGGCCGGACGGCGTACCGATCATCATGTTGACCGCGCGCGGCGACGAGGCGGATCGGGTGCTCGGCCTGCAACTGGGCGCGGACGACTACCTGGGCAAGCCGTTCTCGCCGCGCGAGTTGGTGCTGCGCGTCGGTTCGGTGCTGCGCCGGGCCGGGGAGCCGGCCGGGCCGGCGGCCGAGGTGCTGGTCGACGCCGGGTTGGAGGTGGCGACCGGACCCCGGACCGCCCGCCTGCACGGACGCGAGCTTGCGCTGACGCTGCGCGAGTTCGACCTGCTGGCGCACCTGATGCGGCACCCGAGTCGGGCGTTCCGGCGCGCCGAACTCCTCGACCAGGTGTGGGGTTGGAACTTCGGCGACCAGTCGACCGTGACCGTCCACGTGCGGCGCCTGCGGGAGAAGATCGAGGACGACCCGGCCGAGCCCCGGCGGATCGTCACCGTCTGGGGCGTCGGTTACCGGTACGAGCCGGCCGATGCGTGACCTGGCGCTGATCTTCGGCGCGGCGCTCGCGGCGGCGCTGGGCGTCGGCCTGGTCGGTGCGCTGACCCTGCGGCTGCTGCGAGACCGGTCGATCACGGTGCACGTCTGCGTCCTGCTCACCGTCACCGTGGCCGCCGTGGTGGCCGGGGTGGTGGTGGTCGCCCAGGCGATGTTCCTGTCCCCGCACGACCTTCAGGTCGTGCTGCTCACGGTGGCCGCGGCGGCGGTGGTCAGCCTCGGCGTCGGCTGGTACTTCGGGCGCCGGTTGGCTGCGGCCGCGGTGTGGGCGGACCAGGCCCGGGAGCGGGAGCGGCGCGTCGAGAAGGGGCGCCGGGACCTGGTCGCCTGGGTGTCGCACGACCTGCGTACGCCGCTGGCCGGGCTGCGGGCGATGGCCGAGGCATTGGAGGACCGGGTGGTCGACGACCCGGCGACGGTGGCCGAGTACCACCGGCGGATCCGCGCGCAGACCGACCGCATGACCCGCCTCGTGGACGACCTGTTCGAGCTGTCCCGGATCAACGCCGGAGCGCTGCGGCTCTCGCTGTCGGCGGTGCCGCTCGGGGAGGTCGTCTCCGACGCGCTGGCCGGCACCGCACCGCTGGCCGAGGCCCGCCGGATCCGCCTGGTGGCCGCCGAGTCGGGCTGGCCGACCGTGCTGGCCAGCGAGCCCGAGCTGGCCCGGGTGGTGGGCAACCTGCTGCTCAACGCGGTGCACTACACCCCGAGCGACGGCACCGTCCGGGTCGACGCCGGGTGCGAAAGCGACGCCGCGTGGCTGGCGGTCGCCGACACCTGCGGCGGCATCCCCGAGGACGACCTGCCCCGACTGTTCGATGTGGCGTTCCGGGGCGAACCGGCCCGCACGCCCCACACGGGCGGGGAGGGCTCCGGCGGGCTGGGGCTGGCGATCGTCCGAGGGCTGGTCGAGGCACACGGCGGCCGGGTGGACGTGCAGAACATCGTCGGCGGCTGCCGCTTCGTGGTCCGCCTCCCGGCGGCCTGACCTGCGTCGACGGACCCAGAGACGGTCAGGTGGGGTCGGAGACGAGCGGGTGGACGGCGGTCAGCTCACCGAACCAGCGCCGGCCCCGGCGGAACAGGTCCCGTACGACCAGGCCGGCGGCGGCGGCGACCGGATGGACGGCGTGCACGTCGAGGCGGGCCCAGCGGAACGCCGGGCCGAGGAACAGCCCGCCGGCCCGGTGCGCCGCGGCCACCCGGGCCTGGCCCTGCCACAGCCCGGGACCGGGCGGCTCCAGCTCCACCAGCACCGTGCCGCCGGAGGCGAGCAGCGTCCGGCACCGGCGCAGCAGCGCGACCGGTTCGCCGCCGATGCCGATGTTGCCGTCGATGAGCACCGCGTGCGACCAGCGGCCCTCGCCGGGCAGCGGGCCGAACAGGTCGCGGTGCAGGGCGACCGCACCACGGGCACGGGTCAGCCGCACCGCCGCCGCGGAGACGTCCACCCCCACCGCCGTCAGACCGGCCCGGGTCAGCGCCACGGTGAGCCGACCCGGCCCGCAGCCGAGGTCGAGGGTCGGTCCGCCGCAGCGGGCGACCACCCCGGCCACCGCCGGCTCGGCCCGGCCGTGCCAGCGGTCCACCGGCAGCCGGCTGCGGACACCGTCGCCGTGCACCAACCACCGCCCGCCGGCCGCCCGGTCCAGCGCGGCGGCGAACCCGTCGCCCTGCGCCGACCCGTCGCCGGCCCGGACCGGCGCCCCGACCGGAACAGCCAGCGGGGCACCCCGCGCCGAGTCGACCCGACTCACTTCCGGTCCCCCGGCACCAGGGCGAGCCGGACCGCCGCGACCTGCCGGGCGAACCGGCCCCGCGGCACCTCCGGCGCCACCGCCAGGGCGTCGGCCCACTCGTCCACGTCGCGCAGGACCGGCAGCGGCACGGTACGCAGCCCGCGCCCGGTCAGCGCCGCCCAGGTGTCGCGGCCGGTGTCGGGCGTCGACATCGGTACGTCGCGCAGCACGCCCGCGTGCCGGGGATCGCGCAGGCCCAGCGACCACCAGCCGCCGTCGCGCGCCCGGCCGAGCACCGCGTCCGCGGCGTGCAGCCGGCGTACCGCGGCGGTCAGCCGGGCCGGCGTCAGTTGCGGGGTGTCCATGCCGATCTGGAGCACCGGCCGCCCCGGGTACGCCGCCGCCACCTCGGCGTACGCGTTGGCGAGCCGGTCGCCGAGCCCGGTGCCCCGCTGGTCCAGCACCACCCAGCCGGCCAGGGCGGCGGTCAGCTCGGCCGCGTCCTGGGCCTCGGTCAGGCGGCCCGCGCAGGCCAGCACCGGGGTCACCCCCGGGGTGCCGCGCACGGCGTCGAGGGTGTCGCGCAGCGCGGCGGCGGCGATCCGGGCCGCCTGCGCCGGGGTGGCCGGCGGGCAGAGCCTGGTCTTCACCGCCCCGGGCACCGGCGCCTTGGCGACCACCAGCAGGACCGTCACCGGGGGCCGTCCACGGTGCGCAGCACGCCGGCGAAGTCGCGGGTGGCGCGCAGGGTGCCTCGGACGGAGCCGGACACCTTGGATCGGGTGCCGGCCGTCCGGGGGGCGTACGTCACGTCCAGCTCGTGGATGCGCCAGCCGGCGGCCGCCGCCCGGATCAGCAGTTCGAGGGGGTAACCGAACGCCCGGTCGGCGACGCCGAGGGCGAGCAGCGCGTCGCGGCGGGCCACCCGGATCGGGCTGAGGTCCCGCAGCGGTACGCCCCGGCGGCGCAGCAGCGCGGCGACCAGGGCCGTGCCGGCCCGCGCGTGCCACGGCCACACCCCGGCACCGACCGGCCGGCGCCGGCCCACGCTGAGATCCGCCGTCCCAGCGGCCACCGGGGCGACCAGGCCCGGCAGCTCGGCCGGGTCGAAGGAGCCGTCGGCGTCGAGGACGCAGACCAGCTCGCCGTCCGCGGCCTCCAGGCCGGCGTGCACCGCCGCGCCGTACCCGCGCCGGGGCTCGTGGACCACCCGGGCGCCGTGCCGGGCGGCCACCTCGGGCGAGCCGTCCCGGGAGCCGTTGTCCACCACGATGGCCCGGTATCCGGGTGGCAGGGCCGTGAGGACGCCGGGCAGGGCGGCCGCCTCGTCCAGGCAGGGCAGCACCACGTCGATCTGAGTCGGCATACAGCCGACGTTAGGGCGGCACCCACCCGGCGAAGGCCGGAATGTGCTTACCGAACCCTTACCACCAGCGCATTTCTTACCGTCCGGTGACGGGCCGGCAGTTCCGCCCCGGGAGACGCGCTGTCGCCGTACCGTCCGGTGGTCATGACCTCGACCACCGCTCCCGCCACCGCCCCCGGGCGGACCCGGACCCGCCGCTGGCGGGGCGATCTGCTGGTGCTGGGCGTGGAGGCGGCGCTGCTCGCCGTGGCCGTGCTGGTGGGTGCGCTGCTGAACGCGCGCGGTGCCGGGTTGCACGCCGACGCCGCCCCGCTGTACGCGACCTGGCGGCCGCACGTGGGCTGGGGCAGCCCGGCCGCGCTGCTGGTGGCGGTCGCGGTCGTGGGCTGGGGCGTGCGGTGGGCGCGCACCGCCCGGTGGGCCGTCCTGCTGGTCGCCGCGTGGTTGGCGGCGGTGGCCTGGACGCTGTCGCTGGCCCTGGTGGACGGCTGGTCGGCGGGGCTGACCCGGCGGCTCACCCCACAGGCCGAGTACCTGCACGAGGTGCCCGGGGTCACCGACATTCCGGCGATGCTGGCCGGCTTCACCGGCCGGATCCTGGACTTCCAGCCGGACGCCTGGTCCACCCACACCGCCGGGCATCCCCCCGGCGCACTGCTGATCTTCGTCTGGCTGGACCGGGTCGGCCTGGGTGGGGGCACCGCCGCCGCGCTGGCCTGCGTGCTCGTCGGGGCCACGGTGGCGGTGTCGGTGCCGGTGACACTGCGGGCGCTCGGCGCGGCCGACGCGGCCCGCGCGGTGCTCCCGTTCCTCGTGCTGCTTCCGGGCGCGGTCTGGGTGGGCGCCTCCGCCGACGGCATCTTCGCCGCCGTGGTCGCGGCCGGCCTGGCCCTGCTGGCGGTGCGTGGCCGGGTCGCCGCCGCGGCCGGCGGCGCCGTGCTCGGCTTCGCGCTGCACCTGTCGTACGGGTTTCTGCTCGTCGGGGTGCTCGCGTTGGCCGTGCTGGCGCTGCGCCGTACCCACCGGTGGGGTGCGCTGCTCGCCGCCTGCGCGGGGGTGGTCGCCGTGACGGCGGTGTTCCTGGCGGCGGGTTTCCAGTGGTGGGACGGGTACCGGCTGGTGGTCGAGCGGTACTACCAGGGCTGGGCGGCGGACCGTCCCTACGGCTACTGGGTGTGGGCCAACGTGGCCGCCCTGCTGCTCAGCGCCGGGCCGGTGCTCGGGCCGGCACTGCGTCGGGTGCTGCTGGCCGTTCGACGGGAGTGGTGGCCGGCGCTGCGCGAGGCGCTACCGGCGCGCGCTGCCGTTCCGCCGACCGGTCCGGCACCGGGTGGCCCGCGCCTCGGTCCGGGAGCGGCAGCGACCGGGTGGCGGGCCGTCGGCCGGTTGGCCACGGCGGCGGCAGCGGCGGTACGCGCGGCCGGCCCGACCGTGCTGCTGCCACTGGCGGCCGTGGTGGCCGTCCTCGGCGCGGACCTGTCCGGGCTGAGCAAGGCCGAGGTCGAGCGGATCTGGTTGCCGTTCGTCGTGTGGCTGCTGGTGGCCACCGCCCGACTACCGGCGGGCTCGCGGCGCTGGTGGCTGGCCGGGCAGGCGGCCACCGCGCTGGCCGTCAACCACCTCGTCTGGACGGTGTCCTGAGCGCGCCCGCGAAGCAGGCGGTCAGCCGGCGATCGCGGCCGGCTCGCGCAGCGGGTCGGTGGCGAAGCCGGCCACCCCCTCGGCGAAGCCCACCCGGGCGGTGTAGCCGAGCAGGTCGACGGCCCGGCGTGGGTCCGCCACCACGTGCCGCACGTCGGCCGCCCGGGCGCCGCCGACAACCCGGGGAGCCGGTCCGCCCATCGCCTCGGCCAGGGTCGCCGCCAACTCCCCCACCGTGTGCGGCTCACCCGAGCAGATGTTCACCGGCACCAGCGTGGCCGGTGGCGCGGCGCCGGCCAGGGCCAGCAGGTTGGCCCGCGCGACGTCGGTGACGTGCACGAAGTCGCGCCGCTGCCGGCCGTCCTCCAACACCCGGGGTGCCTCGCCGGCCGCCAGCGCGGACCGGAAGATCGACGCCACTCCGGCGTACGGGGTGTCGCGGGGCATCCGGGGACCGTAGACGTTGTGGTAGCGCAGTGCCCAGACCGTGCCACCGGTCTGGCGGGCCCACGCCGCCGCCAGGTGCTCCTGGGCGAGCTTGGTCGCCGCGTACGTGCTGCGCGGGTCGAGTGGTGCGTCCTCGGGCACGAGGGCCGGGTCGAGGTCGAGGCCGCAGTGTGGGCAGGTCGGGTCGTACCGGCCGGCCGCCACGTCCTCGGCCCGGCGGGGCTCCGGGCGCACCGTGCCGTGGCCGGGGCAGGTGTAGCGCCCCTCGCCGTAGACCACCATCGAGCTGGCCAGCACCAAGCGTCCGATCCCTGCCCGGTGCAGCGCCGCCAGCAGCACCGCCGTGCCGTAGTCGTTGTGCGTGACGTAGTCGGGGGCGTCCGACGGGTCCAGGCCGTGCCCGACCATCGCCGCCTGGTGGCAGACCGCGTCCACCCCGGACAGCAGCCGGTCCAGCAGTGGGCCGTCGCGGACGTCCCCGCGTACCACGTCGTGCGTGCGGGACCACGCGGGCAGCTCACCGCCGTGCGCCTGCGGCAGCAGCGCGTCCAACGCCACCACCTCGTGCCCCTGCTCGACCAGCAGGTCGACGACCTGCGACCCGATGAACCCGGCCGCGCCGGTGACCAGTACCCGCATACCCGGTCACGGTAGGGCGGACGGGTGCCCGGCGGGCCGGTTCCGGCGACCCGTAAGGAGTTCGCAACAGGTCGACGGGCACAGGTCAGCCGGTAAGCGTTCGGTAATCCGGCAAACGCGTCCGGGCCCGACCTGCGCGTTCTAGCCTGCCCGCAGCGCATCCGCCGCCGACCGACGGCGGCCCGCCGCCCGCCCGGCCGCCGGCCGGTGCGGCACCCGGCGGCGAGGAAGGAGCAACGGTGTCTCGCAGCAGACCCGGTCCGAGCACCGACCCGACCGGCGCGCCACCGGCGAACGCGGACGACCACGGCGCACCGCGCCGGTTCTGGCGGGCGCTGGACCGGCACCGGCCACCCGGCGTGGACACCCTCGACCGGAGCTGGCGCAGCCCGCTGCGCGGCCCCTGGCTCACCGCCGTCTACGGGTCGGTGCTGCTGGTCGGACTGCCGCTGGTGATCATCACCGGGCTGCTCGACTACGCGGCCTACGGCCCTCGCTTCGGCCAGGCGTTCCCGCACGACGTGGGCTGGCTGCGGCTGCCCACGTTCGACTGGCCGACCCGGCCGTCCTGGCTGTTCCGGGTCACCCAGGGACTGCACGTCACGCTCGGGATCGTGCTCATCCCCGTGGTGCTGGGCAAGCTCTGGTCGGTGATCCCGAAGCTGTTCAACTGGCCGCCGGCCCGCTCGCTGGCCCAGGTGCTGGAACGGCTCACCCTGCTGCTGCTGGTCGGGGGGATCCTGTTCCAGATCGCCACCGGGCTGCTCAACATCCAGTACGCGTACCTGTTCGGTTTCGACTTCTACACCGCCCACTACTTCGGCGGGTGGGTCTTCATCGGGGCGTTCGTGGCGCACGTGGTACTCAAGCTGCCCCGCCTGGTGACCGCGCTACGGTCCCGCCCGCTCGCCGCCGAGCTGCGTACCCCGGTCGTCGCGACCCGCCCCGAGCCACCCGACCCGGACGACCTGGTGGCGGCACGACCCGGCCCGGCCACGGTCAGCCGGCGCGGCGCGGTCGGCCTGGTCGGCGGCGCGACGCTGCTGCTGGCGGCGCTGACCGTCGGGCAGACCCTGGACGGCCCGCTACGTCGCACCGCGCTGTTGCTGCCGCGCGGGCGCGACAACGGCCCCGGGCCGAACGGCTTCCCGGTCAACCGCACCGTCGCCGCCGCCGGCGTACGTCCCGAGGAAACGGGCAGCGGCTGGCGACTGACCCTGCGCGGCGCGGGCCGCACGGTGACCCTGGACCGGCCCGGGCTGCTGGCCATGGCGCAGCACACCGCCGCGCTGCCGATCGCCTGCGTGGAGGGCTGGTCGACCCGGCAGACCTGGACCGGCGTACGGCTGCGTGACCTCGCCGCCCTGGCCGGGGTCGCCGACCCGGCCTCCGCGCGGGTGTCGTCACTGGAGAAGGCCGGGCTGTTCCGGGAGGCGGTGCTCGCGCCCAACCAGGTCCTCGACCCGGATTCCCTGCTCGCGCTGCGGGTCAACGGCGTCGACCTCTCCCCCGACCACGGTTTCCCGGCCCGGGTCATCGTCCCGGCCCTGCCGGGGGTGCACTGCACCAAGTGGGTCGCCGAGATCGACTTCCGGGTGCGCGGCGATGACTGAGCTGACCGCCCGGCTGCGCGCCGGTTACGGCGCCGGCCCCCGGCACCTGATCGTGGTGACGGCCGCCATCGTGCTCGCCGGCTGGGTGGCGCTGCGGCTGGCCGGCGAGGCGACGGCCGGCCGCATGCTGCTCTGGTTCCTCGGCGCGGTCATCGCCCACGACCTGGTGCTCTTCCCGGCGTACGCGACCGCCGACCGGGTGCTGCGGGCCGTGATCCGCCCCGGGCCGGACCGCCGGGTCGCACTGCTCAACCATCTCCGGGCGCCGGCGCTCGCCAGCGCCCTGCTGTTCCTGGTCTTCGCCCCCGGCATCCTGAGGTTGGGCGAGACCACCCACCTCGCGGCCACCGGCCAGAACCAGCACCCCTACCTGTCCCACTGGCTGCTGCTCACCGCCGCCCTCTTCCTGTCCAGCGCCCTGACCTACGCCCTCCGCGCAGCCTGGCGCCGCCTGACCACCCGCCGGCGATCATGAGGTTGGCGGGGCGATCGGAGACCGAATCGCCCGCCAACCTCATGATCAACGGGGTCGGGTGTGGGGGAAACGGCGGTCAGGCTCCCGGGAAGCGGTCGGAGAGGGCGTAGCGGAGGAGGACCACGTCGCCGATCTGGCGCGTCTCGGCCAGGCGGGCGCGGCGGCCGGGGTGCCAGGGGAACCGGCCCTCGCCGACGAACCGGGGCGCGCGGCCGTCCCCGACGAAGAACGGGGCGACCACCAGGTGCAACTCGTCGGCGAGGCCGGCGGTGAGGAACTGGGCGTGCACCGTCCCGCCACCCTCCACCATCAGCCGCCGCACACCCCGGCCGGCCAGGTCGGCCAGGACCCACCCGGGGTCGACCGGGTCACCCGCGTCCACCACCGTGGAGACCCGACCCAGCCGCTCCTGCGTCTTCTCCAACGCGCCGGTGGCGCAGTAGACGAGCCGGGGTGGGTCGCCGGCGGTGAAGAAGCGGGCGGTCGGGTCGAGGTCGCCCCGGGCGGTCAGGGTGACCTTGGTGGGCGTGGAGGGCCGGCCGCACGCCACCCGCTCGGCCCGACGGCGGGCTGAGCGCACCAGCAACCGGGGGTCGTCGCGGCGGACCGTGCCGGCGCCGACCAGGATCGCGTCGCAGCTGGCCCGGACCGCGTCTACCCGGTCCAGGTCGTCGTCGTTGGACAGCAGCAGCCGCTGGTCCGAGGCGTCGTCGATGTAGCCGTCGATCGAGGTGGCGCAGCTCAGCAGCACGTACGGCCGCGTCGGCGCCGGCCGGCAGGTCACCGCGAGAAGGGCCGGTCGGGGGTACGGCCCGCCGGCGCGGGAGGCGCACCGTCGGCCACCTCGGACCGTGTCGCCCCGGCCGCCGCCGCTGCCCTGGCCTCGGCCAACTCGGTCTCCGCCGCCTTGGCCGCCTTCGCCGCGAGATAGTCGGCGTTGGCCGGGGACAGGAAGATGCCGGTGGGCACCCGCTCGACGACCGTGACGCCCAGCCGCGTCAACTGCTCGGCCTTGTCCGGGTTGTTGCTGAGCAGCCGGATCCGCGGCACGCCCAGGGTGGCCAGCATCTGCGCCGCGACGCTGTAGTCCCGCTCGTCCTCGCCCCGACCGAGCGCGAGGTTGGCCTGGTAGGTGTCCAGGCCGGCGTCCTGCAGGGCGTACGCGTCCAGCTTGGCGTACAGGCCGATGCCCCGGCCCTCCTGCCGCAGGTAGAGCAGGAACCCACCGGCCTCGGCGATCCGCTGCACGGCCTCGCGCAACTGCGGCCCGCAGTCGCAGCGCTGACTGCCGAACACGTCCCCGGTCAGGCATTCGCTGTGCGGGCGGACCAGCGGCGGCTCACCCCCGGCGGCGAGCCGGTCCAGCGCGCCGGCCCAGTCGCCGAGACCGAGGGCGAGGTGTTCCCGGCCGTCCACGAGGCCCTTGAACGAGAACACCCGGGCGGTCGTGGCGTAGCCGTCGGGAAACGCCAACGGCACCGTGACCTGCGTACGGACCGTGGCTACCGGCAGTGCTTCGCGCATGGGACTCCTTTGTCCGGCGCCACCGTCGCGCGGCGGCGCGTCCTTCCACAACCGGCTCAACAGCCGTCGCCGGTTTCCCGCCCGCCCGCCGGAACCCGAGCACGCCGGGCGAGCAGCACAGCGGCACCGGGCAGGCTTGCCACCAGCACAAGTCCACCGTAGACGGTGGCGGTGGCAATTCCCTGGGCGGCGGTGAGCCCGGCCGCGCCGAACACCCACGCGGCCACCCCCTCGCGCGGGCCGAAGCCGGCGATGTTCAGCGGCAAGCCCATGGCCAGCAGGGCGAGCAGCGTCAACGGCAGCAGCCGGGACAGCGGGGCGTCCGAGCCGGCGGTACGCGCCGCCACCAGGAAGGTGGCCAGGTGACCGGCGACCATCACGGTGGAGGCGAGCAGCACGCCGAACCAGGTCCGGCGGGACAGCAGCCCGGCCCGGACGTCCGCCACGGCCGTGCGCAGCCCTCGTGCCCACCGCGACCGACCGGTCCGGGGCAGGACCCGGGCCAGCAGCACGGCCGCCAACCCGGCGGCGACCAGCAACGCGGCGGCGGCCGGCAGATAGGGGCGCACCGGCGACGGGAAGGCGGCCAGCACCACGAGCGCCACGGCCACCAGCACCACCTGACCGGCGGCACGTTCCCAGACCACCGCGCGGATGCCCCGGCTCACGTCGCCGGCGTCCCGGCCGTGGCGTACCGCACGGTGCACGTCCCCGAGCACACCGCCGGGCAGGGTGGCGTTGAGGAACACCGCGCGGTAGCAGTGCGCCACCGCGGTCGCCAGCGGCAGCCGTACGCCCAGGCCACCGGCGACCAGGCTCCACCGCCAGGCCGCGCAGACCGTGGTGAGCACACCGATGAGCAGGGCCGCGGCCAGCGCCGGCGCGTCGATCAGCCGCACCCCGGCCAGGAACGGACCGGTGCCCACCTGCCACAGCAGGACGGCGAGCAGGCCCACCCCGCCGACCACTCGTGCCCAGGCCCAGAACATCGGCGCCGGTCCTCCCTGAAGATCGTCCACTTGCCCCAGTTCACGTATCCGGGCCGCGAGCGGTTCATCCGTGGGCGAGGAGGTCCCGGTGCTCGACCAGCACACCGAGCCGGCCGGCGGCCGCGTCGGCCAGCCTGCGCCGGGCGTACGGCCCGACCCGGTCGGCCAGTTCCGGGCGCTGTGCGCAGGCCGCTCCCAGCCAGCCCCGGAACCACTCGACGGCCAGGTCGGCCTGTTCGGGGCCGAGCCGCCACGGGCTGGGCCGCTGGCGTACCGGGACGCCCCGGCGGGCGAACGCGGCGGCGGTCGCGTCGGCGGCGTCGGGGCCGAGCAGCCGCCGGCCGTCGACGGTACGGCGCTGGTGGTCGTTGAACGCGGCCTCGATCACCGGGTCCAGCGGGTCCGCCGGGGTGAGCCGGACCTGCCCGGTCACCGAGATCGCGAACAGGGTGGGGCGGCCGGCGGCGGCGCAGGCGTCCACCACCCTCTCGACCTCCTCGGCGGTCAGCATGTCCAGCAGCGCCGACGCGGTGATCAGGGCGCCGTCGGCCAGGTCCTCGGCGGTCAGCCGGGTGAGGTCACCGTGCCGGGTGCTCACCGTGACCGGCGCTCCGTCCGCGGCGGTTACGCCGGCCATGGCGTCGGCGGCCCGGGACAGCAGGTCGGCGTCCCGGTCGTGCAGCACCCAGTGCTGTGGGCCGGGCAGGCGGGCCGCCAGCCAGCGGCTCATCGAGCCGGTGCCGCTGCCCAGGTCGTGGATCAGCGTCGGGCCGTCGCCGGTCAACCGGGGCCGGAGCACGTCGACCAGGTCCTCGGCGCGGGCCGCCGCGTCGGCGGCTTCGCGCAGCCGTAGCCAGTCGGCGAACGGCAGGGTCTCCTCGACGGTCATCCCGTCACCTCCTCCAGCGCGGCGGCCAGCAGCGCGGTCGTCACCGGCCAGTCGGTCAGGGTCTCCCGCCGGGCGAGGGCGGCGCGCCGCAGGCGAGTGCGCAGCGTGTCGTCGCCCAGCCAGCGGGCCAGCGCTCCGGCCAGCGCCGCCGGGTCGTCCGGCGGGACCAGCAACCCGGGCCGGTCACCGCCGGGGGCGTGGCCGAGCGCCTCGGGCAGACCACCGACCTCCGTGCCGAGCACCGGCAGGCCTCGGGCCAGCGCCTCGGTGACGACCATCCCGTACGTCTCGCCCCGCGACGGGAGCACCAGCAGGTCGGCGGCGGCGTACTCGGCGTCCAGCGCCGCCCCGGTCAACGGGCCGGCCAGCCGGACCCGGTCGGCGACCTGCGCCCCCGCCAGCCGCTCCCGCAGCCGGTGCACCAACTCCGGCTCCCGGGCCAGTGTGCCGGCGCAGACCAGCGTCCACGGCAGCCCGGCCAGGGTGGACAGCGCGTCGACCAGCACGTCGTGCCCCTTGTGGCGGGTCACCGCCGCCACGCAGAGCAGCCGGTTGCCGGCGGCGGAGCCGGGCACCGCCGGGGCGGCGGTCACCCCCGGCGGTGCCGCCCGGACCCGGTCGGCGGGCAGCGGGTGGCGGGCGAGCAACCGGCGGCGGGTCCACTCGCTGGTGGTGACCACAACCCGGGCGGTGGCCAGCGCGGCGGCCTCGGCGTCGTCGTCCAGCGGCATGTGCACCAGGACGACCAGGCGCAACCGGCGGGCGTGCGGGGCGAGCAGGTCCGGCACGGTCGAGGCGATCAGGCCGTCGAGCAGCACCACCGCGTCGTCCGGCGTGGCCGCGAGCAACCGGGCGAGCGCCGACCGGTCCACCGGGTCGGGGTGCGGCCAGGCGCCGCGCACCGGATGCTCACGCACCGACCAGCCCTGCTCACCCAGCCCTCGACAGATCCGCCGGTCGTAGACGTTGCCGCCGCTGGGCGTCGCCGGGTCGTCGATGTCGCCGGGCAGGACGACGTGGACGGTGCGGCCCTGCGCTCCCGGCCGGCCGACCGGCGTCGCCCGACCCGCACCGATCACAGCGACCGCTCGTAGCTGGCCCAGGCGACGTGCGACTCGTGCAGGGTGACGGTGATGCCGGCCAGCTCGCGCGCCCCGGCGCCGAGCTGGCCGGCGTGCACCCGCTCGGCCAGCCGGTCGGCGACCGTACGGGCCAGCACCTCGGTCGTGGTGTTCACCCCGGCGAACGCGGCCTCGTCGTCCAGGTTGCGGTAGGTCAGCTCGCCGAGCACGGCGCGCAGCTGCTCGGTGGCCAGACCGATGTCGACCACGATGCCGTCGGCGTCCAGGTCCGGCCGACGGAACGTCGCGTCCACCACGAAGGTCGCCCCGTGCAGACGCTGGGCCGGGCCGAACACCTCGCCCCGGAAACTGTGGGCGATCATCATGTGATCCCGAACGGTCACGCTGAACACGGTCACTCCCCGTCGTAGGTGATGAGGTGGCAGAGCGCGGGCAGGTCGCCCGTGCTGAGTCGAGCGAGCACGTCGGGCAGCTCCGCGAAGCGGGACGCACCGGTGATCAGCGCGTCGAACGCGGGGTCGTCGAGCAGGTCCAGGGCGAGCGCCAGCCGCTCGGCGTAGCTGCGCCGGCCCCGCCGGGCGGGCGCGACCATACCGACCTGACTGCTGCGTACGGTCAGCCGGCCGGAGTGGAAGGCCCCGCCCAGCGACACCTGCACCGGGCGGTCGCCGTACCAGCTCAGCTCGACCACCGTGCCCTCCGGCGCGAGCAGGTCCAGCGAGCGCTGCAGCCCGGCGGCGGTGGCGCTGGCGTGCACGACCAGGTCCCGGTCACCGGAGGCGTCCGCCGGGCGGGCGAACGCCACGCCGAGCGCGCCGGCCACCCCGGCCCGGCGGGCGTCGGTGTCGATCAACTCGACGTCCACGCCGGGGAACCGGGCGAGCAGCGCGGCGACGCAGCAGCCCACCATGCCCGCGCCGACCACGCTGACCCGGTCACCGACCAGCGGCGCGGCGTCCCACAGCGCGTTCACCGCGGTCTCCACGGTGCCGGCGAGCACCGCCCGCGCGGGCGGCACCCCGTCGGGCACCGGCACCACGGCGGTGGCCGGCACGACGTACGCGCTCTGGTGGGGGTGCAGGCAGAAGACCGTGCGCCCCAGCAGGGCCGGTGGACCCTGCTCGACCACGCCGACGCTCAGGTAGCCGTACTTCACCGGGCCCGGGAAGTCGCCCTCCTGGAACGGCGCGCGCATCGCGGCGTACTGGTCGGGGGGCACCCGGCCGGCGAAGACCAGCGTCTCGGTGCCCCGGCTGACCCCGGAGTATCGCGCCCGGACCAGCACCTCGTCGGGACCCGGTGCGGGCAGCGTCACCGGCCGGATCTCCGCCGAGCCGGGCTCGCGCACCCAGCAGGCGTACGCCTCGCGGATCACCGTCGCGCACCTCACCTTTGCTTCCGGCCGAACCGAACGGCCACGTTTTCCGTGTTCCCTGTCGGGGTCGTCGATCATAAACACGGAGGTACGGTGCCCACAGTTCGAAGTGGTCCGATGATCGGGCTGGGCGCGCAACTGGTCGTGCTGGCGGCGTTGGCCGCCACCGTGGGGCTGGGCGGCGCGGGTTGGCTGGTCGGGACCGGCTACGCGGTGGTCACCTGCATCGCGTTGAGCCGGGGCCTGCGCCAGGCCGGCGCGTCGCGGTTGGGCCCCGCCGACCGGGTGACGCTGACCCGGGCCGTCCTGGTCGGAGCTGTCACCGCACTGGTGGTGGACTCGTTCGGCCGGCCCTCGCCGGTGGGGCTGCTGGTCGCGGTGAGCGCGGTGGCACTGCTGCTGGACGCCGTGGACGGTCAGGTGGCGCGGCGCACCGGCACGGTCAGCGCTCTCGGCGCGCGCTTCGACATGGAGGTCGACGCGTTCCTCATCCTGGTGCTCAGCGTGTACGTCGCGCCGGCCGCCGGAGCGTGGGTGCTGGCCATCGGCGCGATGCGGTACGCGTTCGTCGCGGCGAGCGCGGTGCTGCCCTGGCTCAGCGGGTCGCTGCCACCGCGCTACTGGCGCAAGGTGGTGGCCGCCGCGCAGGGTGTGCTGCTGGCGGTGGCCGCGGCGCGGGTGCTGCCGGAGCCGTGGACGACGCTGGTGCTGGTGGTGGCGCTGACGCTGCTGGTGGAGTCGTTCGGACGGGACGTCGCCTGGCTGTGGCGCCGCCGCCCGGCGGCCCGCCCGGTCGCGCCGGCACCGGTCGCTGTCGCCGCACCCGCGCCGGCCGCGTCGCCGGTTCCGGTGCCACGGGTCGTGCCCGTCCCGGTGGTGCTGCTGCCGGTGGCCGGGCACTCCCCCGTCACCGTGCCGCCCCTGCTGCCGGTGCACGCTCCGGCGATGGCGGCGCGCTCGGCCGGTACCGTCCACTCCGACTGGAGGCTCTGATGACCCTTCCCACCCGGGTACGCCGGCTGGCCGGCCGGTTCGGCTCGCGCCCCTCCGCCGCGGAGGAGGCGTCGGCGCGTACTCCCGGGGTGTCGGCGGCCGAGCGCGGCCCAGCGCGGCGGGCGGTGGCCGGGGTGGGCAGTGTGCTGGCGGTGCTGCTGGTGTTCGTCGTCCTGGTCGGCCCGGACCGGCTCGGTCTGCTGACGCCCGGGGCCTTCCTGCGCATCCCGCTGGAAGGGTTGGTCATGGCCGCGCTGCTGCTGGCGCTGCCCACGCGACCCCGGCGGGCGGTGGTGGTCGTCGTGGGGCCGCTGCTCGGCCTGCTGGCCATCGTGAAGCTCGCCGACCTGGGCTTCCGCGCGGCCCTCGACCGGCCGTTCGACCTGGTGCTGGACTGGCTGCTGCTGGACGACGCGTTCGGCTTCGTCCGGGACTCGGCCGGTCGGGCCGGCGCGGTCGGCGCGGCGGTGGGCGCCGTGCTGCTGGTCGGCGCGCTGCTGCTGGTGCTGACGCTGGCGCTGCGGCGGCTGGCGGCCCTGCTGGCCCGTCACGAGCGGGTGGCGACCCGGGCGGTGGCCACGCTGACGGTCGCCTGGCTGGCCTGCGCCGTCGTCGGGGTCCGGGTGGTCCCGGGCGTGCCGGTGGCCGACGCCGGGATCACCGCGCTGGTCGGCGCGCACGCCGGGCAGGTGGACGAGCGGCTGCGCGACCGCGGCGCCTTCACCGCCCAGATCGCCACCGACCCGTTCCGCGACACCCCGGGCGACCAACTGCTGACCGGGCTACGCGGAAAGGACGTCATCCTCGCCTTCGTGGAGAGCTACGGGCGGGACGCGGTGGAGGACCCGGAGTTGGCGCCGCAGGTCAACGCGGTGCTGGACTCGGGAACCCAGCGACTGCGCGCGGCCGGGTACGGCTCCCGCAGCGGCTTCCTCACCTCCCCGACCTTCGGCGGTGGCAGCTGGTTGGCGCACGACACGCTGCTGTCCGGCCTGTGGACGGACAACGAGCAGCGGCACCGCAGCCTGCTGGCCAGTGACCGGCTCACCCTCAACGGCGCGTTCCAGCGGGCCGGTTGGCAGACCGTCGGGGTGTTGCCGGCGGCCACCCAACCGTGGCCGGAGAAGGGGTTCTTCTCCTACGACCGCTACTACGACGCCGAGGTGCTCGGCTATCGGGGGCCGTCGTTCAGCTACGCCCCGATGCCCGACCAGTACACGATGTCGTTCTTCCAGCGGCAGGTTCGCGCCCGCGCGGACCAGCCGGTGATGGCCGAGATCCCGCTGGTCTCCAGCCACTCGCCCTGGACGGCGATACCCCGGATGATCGGCTGGGACGAGGTGGGCGACGGCTCGATCTACCACGGCGCCGCCGCCGGCGAGGACAGCGGCGACGCCGACGGTGACACCAGCCGGATCCGGGCCGGATACCGGCAGGCCATCGGGTACTCGCTGGAGACGTTGATCTCCTACGTGCAGACCTACGGCGACGACGACCTGGTGCTGGTCTTCCTCGGCGACCACCAGCCCGCCCCCGTGGTCACCGGCGAGGGCGCCAGCCGGGACGTGCCGATCACCATCGTCGCCCGTGACCCGGCCGTACTGGCCCGAGCGGCCGGCTGGGGCTGGGAGGACGGCCTGCGGCCGGGTCCGCGGGCCCCGGTGTGGCCGATGGACACCTTCCGGGACCGGTTCCTGACCAGCTTCGGGCCGTCGACGCCGCCGATCGCCGCACCCCGCTGAGGGGCGGCCCCGTGGTGACGACGAGGGATCCCGCCCCTATGGTGGACCGATGGCGTCGGTCAGGCAGGTCCAGGTCACCTTCGACTGCGCGGAACCCGAGCGCGTCGCCCGCTTCTGGTGCGAGGTGCTGGGGTACGTCGTACCGCCGCCACCGGAGGGGTTCGCCACCTGGGACGAGTTCGACCGTGCGCTGCCGCCTGAGCAGCAGGGCTCGGCGTTCGCCTGCGTCGATCCCACCGGTGTGGGCCCGCGACTGTTCTTCCAGCGCGTCCCCGAAGGCAAGGTCGTCAAGAATCGGGTGCATCTTGACGTGCGGGTCGGCACCGGGCTCGTGGGTGACGAGCGCCTGGCGGCACTTGAGGCCGAATGCGCACGACTGGTCGCGCTCGGCGGGGTGCGCGTGCGCCTGCTGCCCGCCGATGGCGTCAACGAGTCGTGTCTCGTGATGCAGGACGTCGAGGGCAACGAGTTCTGCCTCGACTGAGTGCCGCCAACCCGGCGCGGGTCGGGTGGGTGCGTCATCGGCTCTCCGCCGGAACTCGGTCCAGGAAGCCCAGCACCTGGGTCAGGCGTCCGTTGCCGTCGACCACTGCGACGTCGAAACCCGCGATCGGTGCCTCGCCGCTCTCCGGCCCGAGCTCCCAGGTGAAGCGGACCTGGTTGTGGTGGCCGTCGACCGGGCCGGCCAACCGGAACGTCATGCCGGGGAACTGACTCTGCACCGCGGCGATCGTCGCGTCGACGGCCTCCCGGCCCTCGGCGACGGCCAGCGGGTCCACGTAGCGGCCCTCGGGTGCCCACAGGTCGTCGATGTCCTGACGCCGCCTCGCCGGATCGGTCTCATTCCAGATCGCGATGTACCGCTCGGCCAGCTCATCGAATGCCGCAGTCATGGAACTCTCCTCGTTCGCCGGAAATGGGGGCGGGTCGCCGCCTCTGGAAAAAGGATCTCCGGTGCCGTGGCGCCTGTCGATTACGTCGCAGGTAATGGCCCGCGCTCCGATGCGGTACCTAGGGTCGGGGCGTGACGACCATGACAAGGCAGGGGCGACCCGTCGGAGAGCTGCTGCGCGACTGGCGCCGAACGCGCGGGCTGAGCCAGCTCGACCTGTCGATCGAGGCGGGGGTGTCGACCCGGCATCTGAGCTTCGTGGAGACCGGGCGATCCCGGCCGAGTCCGGATCTCATCCTGCGGTTGGCGGACCAGCTCGACATGCCGCTGGCCGAGCGCAACACGGCGCTGCTCGCCGGCGGCTACGCGCCCGCCTACCCCAGCCACGAGCTCAGTGATCCGGAACTGGTTCCGGTACGTGCCGCCGTACGGCAGATCCTCGACGGACACGACCCGTACCCCGCGGTGCTCATCGACCAGCACTGGCATCTCGTCGAAGCCAACCCGGCCGTCGCTCTGCTCACCGCTGGCGCCGAACCCCACCTCCTGACCCCACCGGTCAACGTGCTGCGACTCAGCCTGCACCCCGACGGCATGGCCCCGCGAATCCTCAACCTGCCGGAGTGGCGCGCCCACCTGCTCCACCGGCTGCGCCAGCAGGCCGCGACGACCAACGACCCGGCCCTGCACGAACTGCACGAGGAGCTTCGCGGCTATCCGGGCGACAACGACCGTACGACGCCGGTCAGGGACGCGGTCGCGCGCGTCGTCATCCCGCTGCGGTACTGCCACGACGGCCGGGAGCTGTCGTTCTTCACGACCACCACCGTCTTCGGCACACCTCGGGATGTCACCGTCTCCGGGCTGGCCGTCGAGGCCTTCTTCCCTGCCGACCCGGCGACCACGGACACGCTCCACACCCTCGCCAGGACCCGAGCCCGAACGGACACTTGACCAGGAACAGCACGGGCGCTCCCGAGCCGCGACTACCGGTCGTCGGACCCGGTGGGGCGGGCGCGGACGTGCAGCCGCTCCCCCTGCGGCCCGAAGAGGCTGAGGACCTCGGTGGTGCCGGGGCCGGGGTTGGACAACCGGTGCGGGACGCGGGTGTCGAACTCGGCCACCTCGCCCGGGGTCAGCGTCAGGTCGTGCTCGCCGAGCAGCAGGCGCAGCCGGCCGGAGAGCACGTAGATCCACTCGTACCCCTCGTGGGTCTGCTGGGTCAGCTCCCCGGTGGGCGTGTTCGGCGGGAGGATCTGCTTGAACGCCTGCAGACCACCCGGTCGGCGGGTCAGGGGCAGGAACGTCACGCCGTGCTTGACGATGGGCTTGGGGCGTACCCGGGGGTCTCCGGTCGCCGGGGCGTCCACCAGCTCGTCCAACGGCACCTGGTAGGCCCGGGCCAGCGGGAGCAGCAGCTCCAGGGTGGGCCGGCGGCTGCCGGACTCCAGCCGGGACAGGGTGCTCACCGAGATGCCGGTCAGGTCGGCGAGCTGGGCCAGGGTGGTCCCGCGCTGGTGGCGCAGGGCACGCAGCCGCGGGCCGACGGCGGCCAGCGCCGCGCTGTCGTCGTTTGCCATAACGGCAAGGATAGTTGCCGCCCGGCCGGCGGCGACGGATGGTGGGCTCAGCCGAGAAGCAGGGAGACACACCGGTGGACGAGACATATGACGTGGTGGTGGTGGGCGGCGGCGCGGCGGGGCTCAGCGGAGCCCTGGCACTGAGCCGCGCCCGACGGTCGGTGCTCGTGATCGACTCCGGCGAGCCGCGCAACGCGCCGGCCGACCACGTGCACAACTACCTGGCGCGCGAGGGAACGCCGCCGGCCGAACTGGTCGCGGCCGGCCGCGCCGAGGTGGCCGGGTACGGCGGGACGTTCCTGGCCGGGCGGGTGGAGACGGCGACCCGGGACGACGACGGGTTCCGCCTCAGCCTCGACGACGGGCAGGCGGTGCGCGCCCGGCGGCTGCTGGTGGCCACCGGCCTGACCGACGAACTGCCCGACGTGCCCGGGTTGGCGCAGCGGTGGGGTCGCGACGTGCTGCACTGCCCGTACTGCCACGGCTGGGAGGTCCAGGACCGGCGGATCGGTGTGCTGGCCACCGGGCCGATGGCCGTGCACCAGGCCGAGATGTGGCGGCAGTGGAGCTCGGACGTGCTGCTCCTGCTGCACGACGCCCCGGCACCGGACGAGGAGGCGGCCGAGCGGCTCGCCGCCCGGAGCATCGCCGTGGTGCCGGGTCCGGTCGCCGCGCTGGAGGTGACCGGGGACGCGCTGACCGGCGTCCGGCTCGCCTCCGGCCGGGTGGTGGCGCTCGACGCGGTGGTGGTCACCACCCGGACGGCCCCGCGCGCCGGGTTGCTGGTGGGGCTGGGCCTGGCCCCGGAGGAGGTCACGATGGGCGGGTACGTGATCGGCAGCCAGATCCCGGCCGACGCCACCGGGGCGACGACCGTGCCGGGAGTCTGGGTGGCCGGCAACGTCGCCGACGTACGAGGCCAGGTGATCACAGCCGCCGCGGCCGGCCTGACGGCCGGGGCGGCCATCAACGCCGACCTGATCGCCGAGGAGACCCGCGACGCGGTGACCGCGTACCGGCAGCTGGTGGCCACGGCCTTCGAGGAGCCGGCGTGGGAGGAGCGCTACCGTTCCCGGCCGGCCGTGTGGAGTGGCCGGGCGAACCCGCAACTGGTCACCGAGGCCGCCGATCTGGCACCGGGGCGGGCACTGGACGTGGGCAGCGGCGAGGGCGCCGACGCCGTGTGGTTGGCCGAGCGCGGCTGGCGGGTGACGGCGGTGGACATCTCCACCACCGCGCTGGGCCGGGCCGCCGGGCACGCCGACGCCGCCGGGGTCGGCGACCGCATCGAGTGGACGCACGCCGACCTGCGCGAGAAGCCGCCCACCGAGGAGGCGTACGACCTGGTGTCCGCGCAGTTCATGCACCTGCCGCCGGCGCAGCGGCGGGAGCTGTTCGCCCGGCTGGCCGCAGCGGTGGCGCCGGGCGGCACCCTGCTGATCGTCGGGCACCACCCGTCGGACCTGTGGACGTCCGCGCACCGGATGCACATGCCCGACATGATGTACACGGCCGAGGACGTGGCCGGCGAGCTGGATCCGGCCCGGTGGGAGGTGCTCACCGCCGAGGCCCGGCCTCGCGCCGCCACGGACCCGGAGGGCCGGGACATCACCCTGCACGACGCGGTGCTGGTCGCCCGCCGGCGCTGAACACCGATGCCGGTGGCGGCCCGTCCGCCACCGGCTCGCGCCACTGTGGACGGCGACAAAGGTCGCGGATCACCGTCTTCCGGGCGGCGCTCCGTCACGATCCACCGGGGAAAGGACGGGTGCTCGGAGGTTGTCGTGGGCGGTGGTGGGGCGGGCCTACTCACGGCGCGGCCTCGGCGGTAGCGTTGCGCCACATTCACGGCCCGCGCGGGGCGGTCGACCGCCGGCCCTGGCGCCCCGATCGTACGGAGGATGGTGCATGTCCATCGGCGCTGAGCCGCACGCAGCACGCGACGATGCGGCCTCGCGGCCGAGCTTCGAGCTCGCCCTGCGCGGCTACGACAAACGCCAGGTCGACAAGCACCTGGAGCAGCTCGACGGTCAGCTGGCGATGCTGAGCGGGGAGCACGGGCGCTCCGCGGTCCGCGTCCGTGAGCTGACCGCCGAGGTGCAGCGGCTGCGCGCCGAGCTGGCCGAGCTTCAGGAGCAGCCCGTGCAGGTGGACCGCGCCTCGTTCCAGGATCTGGGTCCCATGGTCGGCGAGATCCTGGCCCTCGCCGAGAAGCAGGCGTCGATGATCACCGACTCGGCCATGGATCGTGCGAACGAGCTGCGGACCGAGGCGGAGCGCATCCTCGTCGACACGCGGGAGCGGGCCGCGCAGGCGCGCCAGGATCTGGGCGAGGAGCTGGCGGCCCGGCGCGCGGAGCAGGAGCAGGCGTACGAGGAGCGGCGCCGGGTGGCCGAGGCCGAGCTGACCGCGATCCGGGAGCACGCCGAGCAGTTGCGGGCCGACGGTGAGGCCGCGCACGAGCGTGCGCAGCACGAGGCGAAGCGGATCACCGAGCAGAGCGCCCAGCAGCTCAACCAGACCAGGGTCGCCGCCGACGCGCTGATGAAGTCGGCCCGCACCCAGATCCAGCAGGAGCTCCAGGCCGCCCGGGCCAAGGGCCAGCAGGAGATGGCCCAGTGGCAGGCCGGGGTGGAGCGCGAGGTCAACGACCGGCGAGCCGCCGCCGAGCAGGAAATCGCCGAGCAGCAGGCGGTCGCCGAGCGGGAGCTGGCCGAGCAGCGCAGCACCACCGAGCAGCAGATCGCGGCGCTGCTGGCCGAGGCACAGCAGCACGTGACGGAGCTGCGCAACCGGGCCGACGAGCAGGCCGCCACCCAGCAGGAGCAGCTTGCCGCCGTGCAGGAGGAGCTTGAGGAGCGCCGCCAGGAGTCGGCCCAGTTGCACGCCGAGCTGGAGACCGCCCGCCAGCAGCTCGCCGAGGTCCGCCAGGAGGGCGAGACCCTGGAGAACGAGCTGGGCCGGATCCAGCAGCGGCTGAACGAGGTGCGCCGGGACCTGACCGCCGAGAGCGCGCGTCTGGACGAGGCCCGCCGCGCCGGGGATTCCGCCGAGCGGCACGCCAAGGACGTCCGCGCCCGGGTGCAGCGGGAGGCGAAGCGGGTGGCCGACCTGGCCGCCGCCGCGGTGATGGCCGCCGCCGCGGGTGGCACGGAGACCGCCGAGTACCCGATGGTGGGCAGCCGGTCCGGCACCGACCGGCCCGTCGTCGAGCGGCCCGCCGCCCACCGACTCGTCAGCGAGCGGCCGATCGACGAGCGGGCCGCCGACGACCAGCCGGGTGACGAGCTGCCCGGCGGCGACCAGTCCGAGGACGGACGGCCCGACGGCGAGCCGGCCGACAGCCCGGGCGGCACGGACGAGCCGGCCGTGACCGTCGACCGTCCGGCCGCCACGAACGCACCCACCAGCGATGCCGGGCCGGCCTTCGGGCGACCAGGCGGCACCGGGGACCCGACGCCCGTGCCGTTCCTGCCCTTCGGGCAGCCGATCAGCGAGAACGGCGCCGCCCGGACCTGACGCCGGTGGCGGTCGACCTCGGGCCGGCTCGGACGTGGGGCGATTCTGCGCGGAACCCGGTCGACGGTCCCGTCGGAGCTGACAGGCTGGGCTGGCCGCCGCGCACCGGCGGCGGCCGCCGGCCGGGGCCGGCGACCGAGAGGAGCGCCGGTGACCGACCAACCGGAGGAGTTCGACCTGCTCGTCGTGGGCGGCGGCAAGGCCGGCAAGACGTTGAGCATGGACGTTGCCCGTTCCGGCCGGCGCGTCGCCATGGTCGAACGCGGGATGATCGGCGGCAGCTGCATCAACGTGGCGTGCATCCCGACCAAGGCGCTGGTGACCAGCGCGCGGGCCGCACGCCAACTGCGTGGCGCCCGCGCGCTCGGCCTGGTGGTCGAGGGGGGCCGGGTCGACGTGGACCTGCTGCGCGCCCACAAGCAGGACGTCGTCGAGGGGATGATCGCCGCCAACCGGCAGCAGTTCCTCGAATCCGGCCTGCACCTGGTGATCGGCGAGGCCCGCTTCGTCGGGCCGCGTACCGTGCGGGTGTCCCTGGCCGACGGGGGTGAGCGGCTGCTCCGCGGCGCCGACGTGGTGGTCAACACAGGCACCCGACCACACGTGCCGTCCGTGCCCGGGATGGCGGAGGCCAGGGTTCTGACCAGCGACAGCCTGCTGCACCTGGACCGGCTGCCGGCCCGCCTGGTGGTGCTCGGGGGCGGCACCGTCGGGGTGGAGTTCGCGCAGATGTTCGCGTCGTTCGGCAGCACGGTGACACTGATCGAGGGCGGTCCCCGGTTGCTCACCCGCGAGGATCCCGACCTGAGCGACGCGGTGATGCGGATCTTCATCGACGACGGCATCGACGTACGCGTCGGCGTGACGGTCGCCCGGGTCGACCGCGACGACGACGGCACCGTCGGGGTGACCCTGGACGACGGCAGCCTGGTGACCGGGGACGAGGTGCTCGTGGCGGCCGGTCGGGCGCCGGTCACCGACGGGCTCGGGCTGGACGCCGCCGGTGTCCGGCTGAACGAGCGCGGCTTCGTGCTGGTCGACGAGTACCTGCGTACCACCGCCGAGCGGACCTGGGCGGCAGGGGACGTCGCGGGCACGCCGCAGTTCACCCACGCCTCGCTGGACGACTACCGGATCATCCGGGCGAACCTGGCGGGTGAGCGGCGCAGCACCGCCGGCCGGCTCATCCCGTACACCATCTTCACCACCCCGGAGCTGGCCCGGGTCGGGCTCACCGAGACCGAGGCGCGCCGCGCCGGGTACGACGTGCAGGTGGCCCACCTGCCGGTCTCCGCGATCCCCCGGGCGCGCACCCTGCGGCAGACCGAGGGCATGTGGAAGGCGGTGATCGACGCCGGCAGCGGGCGGATCCTCGGCGCGGCGCTGCTCGGCGCCGAGGCCGGAGAGGTGATCACCTCCGTGCAGCTGGCGATGCTCGCCGGCATGCCGTGGACCGCCCTGCGGGACGCGATCATCACCCACCCGACCATGGCCGAGGGCCTCAACCTGCTCTTCGCCTCGCTCCAGCCCCGCCCGGTCCGCTAGGGCACGTTCACCAGCTGATGCTGGCCGCCACCGGTAGGTGGTCGCCGCCGGTGGCCGGCAGCACCCAGGAACTCTCCGGCTTCACACCGCGGACCAGGATCTGGTCGATCCGCACCACCGGGAACGTCGCCGGCCAGGTGAAGCCGAAGCCGTCCCCGGCCTCGACCTGGGCCGAGCGCAACCGCGAGGTGATGCTGCCGAACACCCGGTCGTCCATGGTGCCGTTCAGGTCACCGAGCAGCACCACCCGCTCGTTCCGTTCGGCGGCGACGGCCTCGCCGAGCGCCCACGCGTTCCTGTCCCGATGGGCCGTCCAGAAGCCCGCCCTGGGATTCACCCGCACGGACCCCAGGTGGGCCACGTACACCGCCAGCGGCCCCTGGTCCGTGACCACCGTGGCGCGCAGCGCCCGGTTGTAGGCCATCGTGATGTCGGCCGGCTTGGTGGCCGCCAGCGGGCCGGCGTCCATCCGGATGTCCACCGGCTGACTGTCCGACAGCGGCAGCTTGCTCCACAGCCCGACCGTGCCCTGCACCGTGTGGTACGGGTACGCGTTCGCCAGTTCCCTCTCGTACGTGCCCGCGGCCTGCGGGCTCAGCTCCACCAGGGCCAGCACGTCGGCACCGGCCGCGGCCAGGTCGCGGGCGGTCCCGGCCGGGTCGGGGTTGTTGGCGTTGACGTTCTGCTGGGCCACGGTGAGGTCGCCGCCGGGACGGGACTTGTCGACGAGCAGCCCGCCGAAGAGGTTCAGCCACACCACGGCCGGCAGCAGCAGCGCGGCCACCGCGGAGGCGGAACGGCGCCACAGCGCCCCGATCAGCAGTACGGGGATGAGCAGGCCGAACCACGGCAGGAACGTCTCCACCAGGCTGCCGAGGTTCCCGATCCGGTTCGGGATCTGCGCGTGCAGCAGCAGGATCAGGCCGAGCAGCAGCGCCAGCGCCGCGAGCACCAGGCCCCGTTTCCAGGGGCTCGGCCGGAAGATCGCCCGGCGGATGCGCGTGCGCCATGTCCCGGTACCGGCGTCCCGTCGGCCGGCGTCGCCCTGCCCGGTCTCCGCCGAGTCCACCTGCGTCATCGTCCGCCCCCGCTCACCGTCGGTCACTGCTGCATCCTATTTTGATCAACAGGCTGTCCGGGTGAGGTCTCTGACCTGGCCTTCTTCTGCTCGGCAGCATCCTTCTCCGGGGGCGGTGAGCACGCCCCACCCGGGTGCGTCCGAGCGGCGTCGTGGTGACCGGGCCGCTAGTCGGGCTGGCCGGCGATCTCGGCGCGGACCCGCTGCTGGAAGGCGCGCGCCTGCGCGCCGGAGGGTGGCGGCCCGCCGTGCCGGGCGGCGACCGCCCGGCGGACCACCTCGGCCGCGTCCCCGGCGTCGATCAGCCGCTGCCCGGCCGCCACCTTGGACAGCCAGACGCCGTCGCGGTGGCGTACCAGCGACCGGCACGCGCCGAGCACCGCGTCCTCCGCGCCGGGCGCGGGCTGGTCGCCGGGTGGCATCGGGAGGGCCAGCCACCAGGTCAGCGCCTCGATCAGCAGGCGGCGAAGGTCGGCCGGGGCCAGGTCGGCGAAGACCTCCCCCGCCGGCGGCCCGAGCAGCGGCAAGCCGCTCTGGTGCAGGATGCTGCGATCCAGCCCGTACCAGAACCGGCCGTCGGTCGCGGGCCGGTCCGCCGGGTCGAGGGTGCGCCGGAACGGCATCCCGGAACCGGTGTTCAGCTCGACCTCGAAGCCGGGTTCCGGCCGGCCGGCGGCGGCCACGGACCGCTGGTAGGCGACCAGTTCCAGCCCGCGCGCCGGGCAGGGCAGGGCCTCGTGTCGCAGCCGCGCCACCAGCGCCACCTTGTCGGTCCCGGTCAGCGGCCCGGCACAGACCAGCGCCACGTCCACGTCACTGCGACCGCGCTGGTACGCGCCGAGCCCCACCGAGCCGGCGGCGTACGCGCCCACCAGGTCGTCGCCGAGCACGTCCTGGGCGGCGTCGACCAGCTCGTCGAGGTAGCGGCGAAGATCGGAATCCACGCCCCATCCTCACCTGTGGGCCGCACCGCCCCGAACCCGGGTCGCCCGGCCGGCGGCGGTCCTACCCGGCGTAGAGCAGCAGCAGGCCGGCGACGGTGTAGGCGACCATCAGCGCCAGCAGTGGGAGCTGACCGGCCACCGCCCGGGCACGGGGGAACAGGTACAGGGCGCGGTCGTGAGCGAGCAGCGTGCCGAGCAGGTGCCCGAGGATGATGACGGTGATCTGGAGGCTGGCCACCCCGCCGGGGGTGACCAGGCCGGTGTGCGGTTGCCAGCCGGCCGTGCCGAACCAGTTCGCGCCGGTGCCGAGGGGGTCGGAGTGCAGCGCGACGGTGCGCTGACCCTCCAGGATCAGCAGCGAGTAGTAGTGCGCCACCAGGTAGCCCGCGGCGATCGGCACGATCGAGTGGGCGAGTTCGCCGGGCACGCCGCGGGCCGACGCGGCACCGTCGGCCGGGTCGTCGCCGGCGCGGCCGATCCGGGCGGCGGCCCCGGTGGCGGCGAGGTACGCCGCGGCGACGGCGGCGATGACCAGGATCAGCCCGACGCTGCCGATGACCGCCGGAGGCTGGCCGTTCTCCTGGGCGAAGCGCAGCCACGCGGGCGCGTTGGAGAGGCTGTCGAACATCGTCGAGCCGAGCAGCACGACCACCACGGCGACCAGGCCGGGTCGGGGGCGCAGGCCGGCGATCCCGTCCAGCGGGTTGCGCCACACCAGCACGCCGTCCGCGGCCCGGCCGACCGGGGCGAGGTGGCCGACCAGTCCGCTGTACACCTCGAACGGGTCGGCCCGGTCGAACCAGCCCGCGCCGAACAGCGCCGCCCCGGCCAGCATGACCACGGCGTACCCGGCGAGCCAGGCGGTGATGACCGGCAGCGTGGCCCGATCGGGTGCGACCAGTTCCAGCCAGACGAACCCGAACAGCGTGACGGCCGCCGGCCAGATCCCCAGGCCGGCCGGCAGCTCGCGGAAGCCGCGCTCCGGGTCCCGCCGTACCGCCAGCGCGGCGAGCAGGTGCACCGTACGCAGCGGGTTGACCGCCCGCCAGACCGGACCGAGCAGCAACGACACGGGCACCAGCCCGACCCAGAGCAGCACGTAGAGCGCGCCGGCCGTCGGGTTGTCCGGGGTGTCCGGTCCGGCCAGCAGGCCAAGGCAGAACCACCCGGCGGCGAGCAGGCCCAACGCGCGCAGCGCCCATCGGAGGGTGGGCGCGTCGACGAGCCGGGCCAGGCGCTGCGGCACCGGCCGGCCGCCGGCGGCGTCGCGGTCGAGTCGTGGCTCGCGCCAGAGCAGGCCCAGCGCGAGGAACGTGACGACGAGGGTCAGGGCCGCGGCGACGACGAGCTGCGGCAGCGTGATCGGAA
This sequence comes from Micromonospora yongxingensis, assembly GCF_052601155.1. Classification (NCBI taxonomy): domain Bacteria; kingdom Bacillati; phylum Actinomycetota; class Actinomycetes; order Micromonosporales; family Micromonosporaceae; genus Micromonospora; species Micromonospora yongxingensis. The sequence continues at coordinate 205,972 of NZ_JBQXEO010000006.1, read as the reverse complement.
GGTCCTGACGGCCACCGACACCGTGTGCCAGCACGGCGGTCGCGCCGGTCACGGTGCTCAGCGGACGACGAGCTGGAACAGCACCAGCTCGGTCTCGTGCGTCTCCACCTCGAACAGCCCGGTCTTGTCGGCGCGGAACTCCACCGAGGCGGGCGCGCCGGCCGGCAGGCGGGCGCCCAGGTCGTAGCCGTGCAGGTGCAGCTCGTCGGGAACGTCCGAGGTGACCGTGATCCGCACCAGCTGACCCTTACTCACGGTGACCCGCCCGGTCGGCGGGTTGACCCGCCGCTTCGCGATCGTCACGGTGATCTCCCGGTCCACCGCCGGCGTGCTGGCGGTGGCGCCGGGTGTCGGGCTGGCCGACGGCGCCGGCGTGGTGGCGGTCGTCGGCGGCGCGGCGGCCGTCGGTGATGCCGACGGGTCGGCCACGGACGGGTCGTCGCCCTGCCCGCAACCGGTGGCGAGCAGGGCGGCGAGGACACCGGAGGCGAGGACGGCGGGAACCCGGGAACCGGGGGCACGGACGAACACGGGCGGACTCCGAACGACGCGGGGGGACGGGTGTCGAACTGATCGTCGGGGACGTGAACTCTACGTCTTGTTCGGCGGGGAGGAAATGACCATGATGAACGAATGCGATCGAGGCTGGTCACTGTCCGTCACGTCCTGAGCCGAGCGGTGGCGGCGCTGGCCGCGACGCTGGTGGTGTCCCTGCTGCTGCCCGCCGCTCCGGCGTCCGCGCACGGCCAGTTGGCGACGTCGACCCCGCTGACCGGCACCGTTGTCCGTGAGCCGCTGGCGCAGGTGGCGTTGTACTTCACCGAGAAGCCGGCGTCCAACGCCCACTTCACCGTCACCGGGCCGAACGGGTCGCGGGTGGACAACGGCTGGTCGTACGGCGAACCGAAGCGGTTGGACAAGCCGGTCCAGGAGTACTTCATGGTCAACGGGGTCTTCGAGCCTCGGCTGTACCACACCGGCTTCCCCGCCGTGGTGTCCGTCGCGCACTGGCCGGCGAAGGGCCGGTACACCGCCAACTATCTCTCCGTCGCCTCCGATGGTGAGGCCGTGCGCGGCAGCGTCACGTTCGACTACCAGGGCTCCAGCACGACGGCACCGGCCGGTTGGACGGCGCCCACGGACGGGCCCGCGCCGGCGCTGCTCGCCCAGGTCGAGGGCACCCCGTCGGCGAGCCCCGGAGCAGCCGACGCGAGCCCCGGCCCGGCGGGCGCGAGCGGCGCTGCGGCGAGCGAGCCGGCGGGCGCCACGACCGGGCAGGGCGGCGGCCTGCCGCCGTGGCTTTTGCCGGCCGTGATCGTGGCGGTGGTCGCGGTCGTCGTGCTGGTGGCGGCCCGCCGTCGACCCGCTCCGCGCGGCGCTGCCAATCCGGCCCGCCATCCCGCCGGCCCGGCCCGTGGGTCCGCCGTCCCGGCCCGTAGGCCGGGCACCGCGACCCGGAAGCCCGGCAACCGGGCCGGTGGTCCGGCCCGGCGCGGTCGGCGGTAGGTCCAGGGCTCGACACCGGGCATTCATCGCGTACCACCGCGAACTTTCGCACATACATCGGGAACTTTTGATGTATCGATGCAAAGGCATGGACAGCCCAATCGAAACAACTTAATGTCTCGACCCATCAACCCGGTGTTTCCAGAACGTCACTCGTCGGCGTCGAGGGCGTTTCGGAACCGGGCCGACGGCCATCGCCTCCACCACTGATCCACGCCGGCCGTCGGACACTCCTATCCCTCATGGAGGAACGATGGGCACACGGCTGCTGCGCCGATTCCGCAGTCCTGTCCTGGGTGCGCTGGCACTCGTCCTCGCCGCCGGCTTCTGGGCCGACCCGGCCGGCGCCGCCCCCGACCAGGAACCGGGCGTCACACTGCGCGTCTTCGACGTGCAGGTGCCGCTGTCCGAGCTCTGCACGCTCAAGCCCGCGCAGACCCCGAACGTGGACAAGCTGATGTCCACGATCAACTGGACGTCGACCGCCGACTTCGGCTTCGACAACTACTTCGTCTCGCAGGTCCTCGGCAACATCACCACCACCCAGGCCGGCAGCTACACGTTCCGGCTCAGCAGCGACGACGGATCCAAGCTGACCATCGACAACAGCGTGGTGATCAACCACGACGGCCTGCACGGCGCGACGCCGCCCAAGGAGGGCACGGTCACCCTCACCGCCGGGCTGCACCCGCTGCGCATCGACCACTTCGAGCGCGACGGCGGGCAGCAGATCACCCTGGAGTGGAAGACGCCCGGCTCGTCGTCCTTCGTGGTCGTGCCGAACTCGGCGCTGAGCACCGACGCCGGGGTGGTCCGGGTGACCGCTCCCGGCCGCAAGGAGTGCGAGGGGGTCACCGACTCCCCCGGTGACGGCCTGCCGCTGACCGGTGTGCACCCCGGCTACACGCTGACGAACCTGCGGCCCACCGGCTTCCAGCCGAAGGTCACCGGGATGGACTGGCTGCCCGACGGCCGACTGGTCATCTCGACCTGGGGTGGCAGCGACCAGTCCGGCACCTCGCAGGACGGCGAGGTGTGGATCATGAACAACACCGGCGGCGCGACCGCGCCGGGCAACGTGACCACCAAGAAGATCGCTGGAGGTCTCAAGGAGCCGATGGGGCTCAAGGTCGTCGACGGAGTGGTCTACGTCTCGGAGAAGCAGCGGCTGACCCGACTGGTCGACAGCACCGGCGACGAGGTGGCCGACCAGCTCCAGACGGTCGCCACCTGGCCGTACGGCGGGAACTTTCACGAGTTCGCGTTCGGCCTGCTCTACCAGGACGGGTTCTTCTACCTGAACCTGTCGGTGTCGATCAACTCCGGCGGCGCGACCACCAACCCGCAGCCCGCCGTCAACCGGGGCACCACCCTCAAGGTCAACAAGGACACCGGCGCGGTCAGCTACGTCGCCGGTGGCCTGCGCACCCCGCACGGCATCGGCTGGGGCCCGGAGGGCGGCATCTTCGTCACCGACAACCAGGGCGGCTGGCTACCCTCCTCGAAGTTGGTGCACGTCAAGCAGGGCCGGTTCTTCAACCACTACATGAACCCGGCCGGCCCGTTCGACGCCAACCCGGTCACCCCGCCGGTGCTCTGGATGCCGCAGAACGAGATCGCCAACTCCCCCAGCACGCCGATGTACCTGACCACCGGCCGGTACGCCGGGCAGTTCGTCATCGGTGACGTGACCTACGGCGGCCTGCAGAGAGCCAATGTGGAGAAGGTCAACGGCGAGTACCAGGGTGCCCTGTTCCGGCTGACCCAGGGCCTGGAGGCGGGCGTCTCCGAGGTGAACGTCGGCCCCGACGGTGCGATCTACGTCGGCGGGCTCGGCGCGGGCGGCAACTGGGGCCAGACCGGCAAGCTGTCGTACGGCCTGCAGAAGCTCACCCCGAACACCACCAACGCCTTCGAGATGCTCGCCATGCGGGCCACCGAGACCGGCTTCGAGGTGGAGTACACCCAGCCGGTCTCGGCGGAGACCGCCGCCAACCTGGCCGCGCACTACAAGGTCAAGCAGTGGCGGTACCAGGCGACCGCCAGCTACGGCGGTCCGAAGATCGACGAGGAGACGCTGACCGTCACCTCGGCCACCCTCTCGGCGGACGGAAAGAAGGTCAGCCTCGCCGTTGGTGGGCGCAAGGCCGGCCACGTCGTGTACCTGCGCTCGCCGCGCCCGTTCACCTCGACCACCGGGCAGTCACTGTGGAGCACCGAGGCGTGGTACACGCTGAACGCCATCCCGGGCACCACCCCGCCGCCGACCGGCGGGGCCAACCTGGCGCTCAACAAGCTGGCCACGGCGGACAGCTCCTGCTCGGCGACCGAGGCCCCGGCCAAGGCCGTCAACGGCAGCGTCGCCGGCGGCAACGGCGACAAGTGGTGCTCGACGGGCGCCACGAAGTACCTCCAGGTGGATCTGGGGGCCAGCTACGCGGTGAACCGGGTGGTGGTCAAGCACGCCGGGGCCGGCGGTGAGAACACCGCCTGGAACACCCGGGACTTCACGGTCGCGTCCAGCGCGGACGGCACGACCTGGACCACCCGCGCCACAGTGACCGGCAACACGGCGAGCACCACGACCCACAACGTCACCGCCCCCGGCACCCGCCACGTGCGGTTGGCCATCACCGCGCCGACCAGCACCAGCGATCCGGCCGCACGCATCTACGAACTGGAGGTGTACGCGGCCACCAGCGGCGGCTCGGGCACCATCACCGGCGTCGGCGGCAAGTGCCTGGACGTGAACAACGCCGGCACCGCCGACGGCACGAAGATCCAGCTCTGGACCTGCAACAGCACCAGCGCCCAGTCCTGGAGCCGGGTCGGCGACACCTACCGCGCTCTGGGCAAGTGCCTGGACGTGGACAACGGCGGCACCGCCGACGGCACGAAGGTGCAGTTGTGGACCTGCAACGGCACCGGCTCGCAGGTGTGGCAGCCGCAGCCCGACGGGTCGATCCGCAACCCGCAGTCGGGCAAGGTGATGCAGGCAGCCGGGGGCGCCACCGCCGACGGCACCCAGATCCAGATCGGCACGTACGCCGGCGGCGCCCACCAGAAGTGGGTCGTCAGCGCGGGGTAGGCACCGGCACCCGAGGCGCGGTCTGACCGGCAACCGGTCAGGCCGTGCCCCGGCCGCCCGGCGCGATCCCCAGCGGTCCGTACGGTCAGGGGCCTTGCGGCAGCGGCTGGGCCAGCGCCCGCAGATCGGCCGGGAGCTGTGACAGCGCGTCCTCGAACTCGCGGTGCCCGACCACCCGGTGCATCGTCTGGAGGACGGCCCGGACGCCCTTCTCGGCGGTGGGTCGGTCCGTGCCGGCGCGGTCGGCCACCCGGCGCATGAACTCGTCGTAACCGAACGCCTCCGGCGCCTCGACCGCCTTGATCAGCAGCGGGCTCAACTCGGGGGCCAGGTGGGGGGCCAACTCGGCCGCCTCACCGCCGCTGAGCCGCTCGGTGAGGGTACGCAGAACGGCCTCGGTCAGCGGGCGCGCCTGCTCCGGCGGGACACCCGCCCGTCCCGCGACCTTGTCGACGAACATCAGCTCGGCCATGGCCCGCCCCTTCCGTCCGGAGACGCGTGGCTACCCGGGCCCACCGGCCACAAACCCCGGGCCGTGCGCGGGTGTCCGATTTACGAACCGGAGCGCTGTGGGAGCATGGTTGTCCTTCGTGTCTTCCCCACCCCCCAGCGGAAGGACGCCCGTGGCAGAAGCGGCACCTCTCCCGGCCACCGACCAGCCCAAGATCGATACCAGCGTTCCGCACTCCGCCCGGATCTGGAACTACTGGCTGGGCGGCAAGGACAACTTCGAAATCGACCGGCTGGCGGGTGAGCAGGTCCGCGAGCTGTTCCCCGCGATGATCGAGACGGCGCGCGAGTCCCGGGCGTTCCTGTCCCGCGCGGTGCGCTTCCTCGCCGGTGAGGCCGGCATCCGGCAGTTCCTCGACGTCGGCACCGGGCTGCCCACCGCCGACAACACGCACCAGGTGGCCCAGCGGGTCAACCCGCAGAGCCGCGTCGTGTACGTCGACAACGACCCGATGGTCCTGGCCCACGCGCGGGCACTGCTGGTCGGCAGCCCGGAGGGGCTGACCCGGTACATCCACGCCGACCTGCGTGACCCGCAGGCGGTGCTCCGACAGGCCACCGAGCACCTCGACCTCGGCCAGCCCGTCGCGGTCCTGCTGTTCGGCGTGATGGGACACGTCGGCGACGACGACCAGGCGGTCGCCATCGTCCGTACCCTGCTCGACGCGGTGCCGTCCGGCAGCTACCTCGCGCTGTCCGACGGCACCGACACCAGCGAGGCGGTCGTCGAGTCGCACCGGCAGTACAACGAGAGCGGCGCGCTGCCGTACCACCTGCGCAGCCCGGAGCGGATCGCCCGGTTCTTCGACGGCCTGGAGCTGGTCGAGCCCGGCCTGGTGCCGTTCACCCACTGGCGACCCGAGCGGGACGGCCCGCCCGCCGACCTGGACGGCTACTGCGCCGTCGGCCGCAAGCCCTGACCCACGCCGGACCTCCGGAGGGTTCTCCTGGTTGCTCCGCGCGGCGCGGGCCCCGTCTCGTACGGTGAGGTCGGACGCGTATCCGGCGGCCGCCGACGGCGGCCCGCGCCGCAGGAGGAGCAGATGGCGGTCGACCTGCCCGACGTGATCGACCGGTACTTCCGGGCCGTCGACGACGGCGATCTCGACGCCTTCGTCGCCTGCTTCGCGGACACCGCCACCGTGGCCGACGAGGACCGGCTGCACGAGGGGCGGGCCGCGATCCGCGCCTGGCGGGAGCGGACGGCGGCTGCCTACTCGTACACGGCCGAGCCGGTGGGGCTCACGCCGCAGGCCGGTGACTCGTACGTGGTCCTCACCCGGGTGTCGGGCGGTTTTCCCGGCAGCCCCGTCGAGCTGCGGTACCGGTTCACGCTGCGCGACGACCTGATCGGCGCCCTGGACATCCGCCCGTAGCGACCCTCGCGGCGTGCGACGCACGGTGGTGCGAGCTGCGTCAGCCCATCATCGTCGACTCCTGATCGTCGGTCCTTGATCGCCGCCGAACGGAGGACGCTGCCAAGCGGCGGGCGGGTGACATGATGTGCCCCACAACGGCTGTCGCTAGGAGGAAGGTGCTGCTGCCCGATGGCGCACTTCGAGGCCCGCACATCCACGGCACCGGGCCGGATCGTGGTCACGCTGACCGGCGAGTGTGACCTGGCCGTCCGGGACGAACTGACCACCGTGCTCGCCGCGGCGGTCCGCGGCGCCCCGGTGGTCGTGGTCGACGTGGGCGGGTTGCGCTTCCTCGATTCCACCGGCCTGCACACCCTGGTGACCGCCCACCGGACGGCTCGCGCGGACGGCCGGCGGTTGTACGCCGTCAACGCCGGCGGGCCGGTCGCCGCCGTGCTGGACATCACCGGCGTCGGCAACCTGCTGCGACCACCCGCCGACGACCCGCGGCTGGCGGGCTGATGCCCGGCGACCGGCGGGAGATCCGCACGATTGCCGAGCAGTCCACCTCCGCGCACAGCACGGACAGCATGGCGTACCACGCGGCCGCCGACCTCCGGGCGCTGCGCGCGTTCGTCTGCGCCGGGGCGGTAGCCCGGGGCCTGTCGCCGCAACGGGTGGAGCTGCTGGCGCTGGCCGTCAGCGAGTTGGCCACCAACACCTTGCAGCACACAACCGGCGGCGGCCGGGTCCGGCTCTGGGCCGAGGCCGACCACCTGATCTGCGACGTCGTCGACCAGGGGCCGATGCGGGCGTTCGGCCGCGACATGCCGCCGGCCGAGGCGGTACGGGGTCGAGGGCTGGCGATCGTCGAGCAGGTCTGCGACGAGGTCGCCGTGTTGCCGATGCCGGAGGGGACCGTGGTCCGCATCCGGCTCGGCCTGTGAGCCCGGCGGCTCAGGGCAGCACGCGTACGGCCAGTGTGCAGGTGTCGTCGTCCGGGTTGGGCCGGTGCAGCAGGCCACGCAGTCGGGAGAGGGTCTGCTCCCCCGGCGCGACGGAGAGCGCGGAGAGCATCGCCCGCACCTGTTCGAGCAGATCGTTGTCGGTGGCGCGTCGTTCCACCAACCCGTCGGTGTAGAACAGCACCAGGTCACCCGGGCGCAGTCGCGGGGTGAGCACCGGGTACGCGGAGTCCTCTCCGGCGCCCAGCAGCAGGCCCGCCGGACGGTCGAGTGGGCCGGTCTCGCCGGCACGGGACAGCAGCGGCGCCATGTGCCCGGCGCGTCCCCAGCGGAGCACCCGGGTCGCCGGGTCGTAGACGGCGACCACCGCGGTCCCGGTGATCGCGAGCTGACCGCAGAGCCGATTGAGGTTCCCGAGCAGCACCGCCGGGTCACGGATGCCGATCGAGAGCCAGGCCACCAGCGCGAAGCGCAGGTGCGCCATCCCGCTCGCGGCGTCCAGCCCGTGACCGGTCACGTCGCCGACGGCGAGCACGACCTGCCCGTCGGGCAGGGTCTGCGCGTGGTACCAGTCACCGCCCACCCGGGCCGCGCTCTCCGCCGGCAGGTAGTTGACCATCGCCTCCAGCCCGGCGAGCGGGAACGGCGCGCGGGGCACGGGTTGGATCAGGTTCTGCAACTGCCCGGCCAGCCGGTGCTCGGCCAGCGCCGTCATCTCCCGGGTCCGCACCTGGTCGCTGAGCCGCTCGATGGCGGTCCGCGAGTCCACCCGGGCCGTCACGTCCTGCACCACGGCATGGATCTTCAACGGCGCGCCGTCGGCGTCCCGGGAGACGTCGGAGAGGATCCGCAGGTACTTCACGGTGCCCGCCGGCTGGAACCGGACCGTCACGTCCGAGGACGCCCCGCTGTCCAGCGTCTGCCAGGCGGCCTCGCGCAGCATGTCGTCGTCCGGGAGTACGGCCGCGGACTGCTCGGCTCGGGACAGCGGGCCGAGCGCCGGGTCGCGTTCGAAGATCCGGTACATGCCGGGAGACCACTGGCTGACCCCGCTGGCCAGGTCGTACTCCGCCCAGCCGAGGCTGCCCAGCAACTCGGTGCGCTCCAGCCGACGCCGGTCCTCGTCGAGCCGCTCCCACGCGACCAGCAGGCCGCCGAGCACCCGGTGCACGTGCACGTCGAACAGGGAGTCGGCGACGACGCCGGCACGCTTCTCGGCGTACCGGAAGTCGGCCAGCCGGCCGGACGATCCGCTGGACAGCACCTCGTGGTACAGCTGCCAGAGCGGACCGTCGACCATGCTCGGATACAGCTCGCTGAGCCGCTCGCCGACCCGCTCGACCCCCCGACCGTAGATGTCATAACCCTCGCCGCTGGTGGCCGCGATGCGAAAGTCCGCGACCGGCCGCCCGTCATCCGGCACCGGCAGCAACCACGTACAGCCGGCGGGGACGACGGCCAGGACCTCGCGGACCACCGCTTCGACCGGGCGTGCCGCCGCGGCGGCGCGCCCGCCCTGGTCTGCCATGGCAGCAGCCTAGCCACCGGCCGGCCGCCGGCCGAGGCGGCGCGGGGCGGATTCAGCAGCCGGGCGGGACTCGCCGCCGGGCCGATCCGTCGCGTCGGGCCTCCTCGGCTGCCACAATGCGGACAGCCCCGGTGGCACCGGGTGGACCCCGATCGGGAGGACGGCAGCATGCCGGACAGCGAACGCGAGGCGGAACTGTTCGATGCCGAGCGCACCCTGCAGGCCGCGCAGCGGGCCGGCGACGTCGCGGCTCTCGACCAGCTGCTCGTCGACCAGCTGATCGCCGTCGGCCCGGACGGCGGCACGTACACCAAGCGCGACGACCTGGCCGCGCACCGGGACCGGACCTCGGTCATCGAGGAGCTGGTCGAGGAGGATCTGAACCTGCTCGTCGTCGGGTCGACCGGAGTGACGTTCTTCCTGGGCCGGGTGGCCGGGGTGTTCGACGGGGTGCCGTTCGCGGGGCGTCTGCGGTACACCCGGACCTGGGTGCGCGACGACACCCACGGCTGGCGGGTGCTCGCCGCACACATCAGCCCGGTCTGACCCTCCGGCAGGCTGGCGGCGGCACTACGGCGTGGGCGCGCGCTCGATGCTGACGTCGAGCGGCCCGATGCGCAGGGTGCCGTCGTTGAGCGGCGTGCAGCGGATGCCGCCCGTGGTGCGCAGTGCCTTCCGCGCACCCGGGCCGACCGTGACGTCCATCCACGCGCAGGGCCGGGCCGCCCGGTTGACCCGAAGACTGACCGGGCCGTCGCCGGAGTCCAGCACCAGCACCTTGCCGATCAGCTCGTCCACCGCGATGCCGGTGGTGAGGACGTTGCGCCGGACCTCCGCCAGGCCCACACCGGGTGGTAGCGACTCCTGGGCGATCACCGTCACGCTGGCGTCGCGGTGCGCCGGCTGACCGAAGTACCGGTCACCGACGATGCCGAGGCCGGCCCGGATCCGGACCACGTCGACCAGCTCACCGGGAGGTGCCGGAGCCGGACCGTCGGCGGGCCGGCCCAGGAAGCGGTGCACGGGCGAGGCCAGCAACTCGACGATCCGCGGCATGGCACGGATTCTACGAACCGGACGGACCCCTCCGGGCCGGCTCGGCGGACCCGGGCGTCGGCTGACGGTGGGGACGGTGGCATCGTCGCCCCGTCCCCACCGCGACGCCGATCAGGCCGGCGTGCCCGTGACGGTCAGGTCGCGCAGTCGGCCCACGTTGTCGAACGAGCCGAAGCCCACCCGCCCGGAGCCGAACGTGGTGTCCTTCGCCGTCATCAGCGGGTCCTTGCGCCCGTCGACGTAGACCGCGATCTCACCGCTGGCCGGCAGGTGGACGACCCGCACACGGTGCCAGTCGGCGTCGGTGATCGCCGGGTTGGCGCCGCGCGAGCGGCCGTTCCACTGGTGGTCGATGCGTTCCCGGTCCGCATTGTCGACCTTGAAGATGCCGTTGTGCGGATAGATCGTGTTGTCGGTGGACAGGTGCGCGTAGTAGAACTCCGTGTCCGACCGCCAGCCGAAGACGATGATGACGTCCCGGTTGCTGACCTCCACGGGGGCGTCGAGCCGTACCCGCGCGTCGACCTCGACCGACGACCACGCCGGACCGGCGGTCAGGACGGCGTACTCGAAGGGCCGGCGCGGCCCGGGCCGGCTGACCCCTGCCTCGGCGAGGATGACCTGGTCGCGGGTGAACTGCCACTTCGCCGGGGTCACCGGCGCCCAGTTGGAGGCCCCCGCCGTGCGACGCACGGTGGTGTTCCCGACGTCGCCGCTGGCGAAGACCCGGGTGCCGGTGACCTTCCAGATCTTTCCGTTGGCCTTGGCGACCACGTAGAGCTCACCGGCGGCGTCGGTGCCGAAGCGCAGGTCGACGCGGTTGGGGTCACCGGGGGCGCCGGGCCCGGAGAGGTCCCGCATCCGGACGGGGCTGCCCGCGGCGTTGAACAGGGCGAGCTGGTGGATCGGGGCCAGGCCCCGGCCACGGCGCATCTCGTTGGCCTCGGTGTAGAGCACCCGGCCGTCGACCAGGTCGCCGAAGACGTACTTGCCGCGCAGCGCGGGCACGGCGCGTCCGCGGTAGACGAACCCGCCGGCCACCGCGACGCCGACGTCGGCCGTGCAGTTCCAGTCCGCGGCCGGGTCGTGGTCGTACGCGGCGACCGGATACGTGTATCCGTACCGGTCGTCGTCGGCGGGCAGCGGGAACAGCCGGTCACAGGGGTTCGTGGCCGCCTTGTCGAAGACGAAGGATCCCTCGCGCTCGCTCCAGCCGAAGTTGTCGCCGGCGCGGACCTCGTAGATCGCCTCGATGGCGTGCTCACCGATGTGCCCGAGGTACATCCGGCCGGTGGCCCGGTCCCAGCTGAAGCGGTGCGGGTCGCGGAAGCCCAGGGCGTAGATCTCGCCGAGCGCGCCGGCCCGGCCGACGAACGGGTTCGAGGGGGGAATGCCGTACCGCCCGTTGGCGGAGTTGGTGCCGCGGGGGTCGATGCGCAGCAGCTTGCCGTGCGGCAGGCCCAGGTTCTGCGGGTCGGTGTTGCGTACGCCCAGGCCACCGTCGCCGACCGCGAGGTACAGCAGGCCGTAGTCCCGGTCGTGGCGCTTCGCGGTCGGATTGAAGTTGATCTCCTGGATGCCGTGCACCTGGCCGCCGAAGCCGATGCGCAGCACCTCGCGCCGGGTACCGGCGAACGTGTCGGCCGCCGGGTCGGTCGCCGTCCACTCGGTGATGACGCCGTGATAGATCGTCCCGGCCTGGGCAAAGTCCGGCGGGGTGGTCGTCGCCGACGCCAACTCGGTGTGGATGGTGTAGAACCGGCCGTTGGCGCCGAACTCCGGGTGGAAGGCGACGTACCCGAAGCCCTGCCCCAGGCCGCGGCCGGAGAAGAACCGCGGGGCGAACGTCGCCGCCACGTCGAGGTAGACGTGCGGCACGCCGCCCTCGACCAGGTAGAGGTTGCCGTTCAGGTCCGGCACGGCACGCCGGCCCGAGCCGTCGGGCAGCTCCATGATGGTGTTGATCCGGGCGGTACGCATGAGCCGCTGATCCGTGGGAGCCGGTGTGGGGTACGACTGCGGGAAGCTGGCGTACTCGCTGAGGACCAGCCCCAGCCGCGACTGGACCGGCATCTGCGGGACCGGGTCGTACACCGCGTCGGCGGCCCGGGCGGGTGTCGCGAGCAGGGTGGACAGGACCAGCACGACGGCGGTGAGGCCGGCCGTCAGTACGGATCTGCGGATACCGCGGGCGCGGTCGTGGAGGGTGAGCACGCGTGTCTCCTTCTCGGTGGGACGGTGCCGAGGGTGGTCAGCGGGCCAGGTGGCGGTACTGCCTCCGCACGTCGCTCGCGGAGACCACGCTGTCGAGGAACATCAGGCCGTCCATGCGGCAGTCGCACGGATTGCGCTCCAGCGTGTCCTGCGGGAAGCTTCCGCCGATCTTGATACCCCGGGGGTCGGACGCGGTGGTCACGTGCGGGCCGGGTCCCGACACGAGCCACGGGTCGTCGGTGCGGGTGTAGAAGCCCGGCACCGGTTCGCCGTTGCGGTAGAGGGCGAGGGCTCCGGTGCCGAAGTCGAAGGTGGCGGCGAGGTGCACCCACTCCCCCGCCGGCAGCAGGTCCCGCCAGTCCTGACTGGCGGCGAACGTCTGCGAGTTGCCGCCGTCGAGCCGGCGGCCGAGCGCGACCAGGCGCAGCTCCCCGTCGACGTCGATCAGCTCCAGCAGGGCCCGGACGCCGTGGCCGTCGGAGTCGCCGGTCAGCACGCCGGCCAGCCCGATGGCGTTGTACCGGTCGTTGGGGTCGGCGGTGGTGGAGTTGGGCAGCGGGCTGTCCATCTGCAGCTTGAACCACCCCATCACGGTGGTGCCCGCGGTGGCACTGAAGGCGCGGAGCGTCCGGACCCCGCTGGCCGACCAGGTGCCGGCCTTCCAGTCGTCGTTGCCGGCCACCGCCGGGTCGACCTGCCGGGTCTGCAGCGCTCTGCCGCTGCCCCGGTAGGCGTGGTCCGCCACGCGCATGGCAGGACCGCCGTTGATCAGCTCGATCTCGGTCCCGGAGCGGCCCTGGTCGCGTTCCAGCGCGGGGTCGCCCGGCACCGGGTGGTCGAAGTCGTACGCGGCGACCAGGTGTGGGCGCAGCGCCGGATGGACATCGGACGGACGGTTCCGGTCCGCCTGCGCCGGTGGGGCCCCCGTGCCGGTCAGCACGCCGACCGCCAGCAGGGAGACGGTGGCGACGGCGGCTCTTCTGGCCCTGGACATCGCGTTCACCTCATTTCGCGGCACGCCGGTGCGGACCGACGTAAGCGCTTACGTAAGCGCTTACGTACCCTAGGCTTCGACGATCGTCACTGGCAATAGATCAGGTGACATGGATGTCTCCAGGGAGTTGCGGATGCCCAGGGCCGGCCAGCGACCTCGCCTCGTGGACGTGGCGGACCGCGCCGCCGTCTCGCTGGCGACCGCCTCCCGCGCTCTGGCCGGCCGCGAGGGGGTCAGCGCCGAGGTGGCCGACCGGGTCCGGCAGGTCGCCCGCGAGCTGGGATACGTCGCCAACCCGTACGCCCGCACCCTCGCCGGCGGCGCCAGCTCCACCGTGGGGCTGATCGTGCACCAGGTCGACGACCCCTACTTCTCCGAGATCGCCAGCGGGGTCATCCAGGTCGCCGCCGAGCAGGGGCTGCTGGTGCAGATCTGCGAGTCCGGTCGCGACCCGGCCTACGAGCTGCAACAGCTACGCCACCTCATCGCGCAGCGGGTCGGCGTCATCCTGATCAGCGGCTCCGGTTACGACGATCCCCGGTTGGAGGCCGAGGCCCGCGCCGAGCTGGCGGCGTTCCAGGACCACGGCGGCCGGGTCGCCGCCATCGGGCGGCACGCGCTCGGCGTCGACGCCGTCCTGCCCGACAACGAGGCCGGCGGCTGCGCGCTCGCCGAGCACCTGATGGATCTCGGCCACCGGCGGATCGCGGTGGCCGCGGGCAGCGCCGGTCTCACCACGGTCGCCGACCGACTCGCGGGCGTGTCGGCGGCGCTGCGGCAGCGCGGGCTGTCCCCCGCCGACCTCGCCGTGGTGCACGGCGACTTCACCCGTGGCGGCGGCCGGGCGGCCACCGAGCAGATCCTGAACCAGCACCCGGAGACGACGGCGATCATCGCGCTCAACGACGCGATGGCGATCGGGGTGCTGTCGACGCTGCGAGCGCGCCGCGTCCCGGTGCCCGAACGGATGTCCGTCGTCGGCTTCGACGACGTCTCCGTGGCCGCCGACCTCGCGCCCAGCCTCACCACCATCCGACTGCCGATGACCGAGATGGGCCGCACCGCTCTCACCCTCGCGCTCAAGCCCCGCTCGGCGCGGCCCAGGCGCCGCGCCACCGGGCACCTGCTGGTTGTCCGCGACTCGACCGGCCCCGCGCCGAGGGCCTGATCCGGCAGGCCGGCCGTCCGGATTCGGCCGCGATCCCGTACCGCTTCTGGCACGGTCGAGAGGTCCGCCCACCCCGTGGCTGATCAGGAGAGGTCATGGCCGAGCACGCTGTGCGCCACCGGACGGTGGTGGTCGACGGCATCACGATCTTCTACCGCGAGGCCGGTGCCGCCGACGCGCCCGTGGTGCTGCTGCCGCACGGCTACCCGTCGTCGTCGTTCCAGTTCCGCCACCTGCTGCCCGCGCTGGCCGACCGGTGGCGGGCCATCGCCCCCGACTACCCCGGCTTCGGCTACAGCGACCTGCCCGACCCCGGCCGGTTCGCGTACACCTTCGACGCGCATGCCGAGCTGCTCCGGCGGTTCACCGAGGTGCTGGGGCTGACCCGCTACGTGATCTACCTCCAGGACTACGGCAGCCAGTTCGGGTTGCGCCTGGCGATGGCCGCGCCGGAGCGCGTCGCCGGTCTCGTCATCCAGAACGGCGACATCTATCCCGACCAGCACGGGCCGAAGTACGAACCACTCAAGCGGTTCTGGCGCGATCCGACCGACGAGGGCCGCGACCAACTGGCCGCCGCCATCACCGAGGAGGGGTTCCGCCGCGAGTTCCTGGGCGAGCTGCCGGACACCCTGACCGACCGGGTGAGCCCGGATCTGTGGCGGCTCTCCGGGGCGCTGATCGCCGATCCCCGGCGACGCGACGCCTGGCTCCGCCTGCTGGCCGACCAGGGCAGCACCGTCGACTGGTTCCCCCGCCAGCAGGAGTACCTGCGCACCCACCAACCGCCCACGCTGATCGTCTGGGGACCGCACGACGGCTACATGCCGGCGGGCGCGGCCCGCGCGTACCTGCGGGACCTGCCCGACGCCGAGCTGCACCTGCTCGACGGCGGCCACTGGCTGCTGGAGACGCACCTCGACGAGGTGGTACCGCTGGTCCGCGACTTCCTCGCCCGCGTCCAGCCCTGATCGGCCGGGCGCCGTCACAGGTGGGTGCCGGTGCTCATTTCCAGACGGCGCCGCGCGGGGGATGATCTCGGGATGACTGCGACGAGGGGTACGCACGCACTGCTCGGGGCTCTGTACCTGGCGGTGGCCACGGTCGGGGTGTGGTTGCTCTGGCTGGGTTGGGACACCGAGTACACCGTCGACCCGGAAACCGGCTCGACCAGCGGCCCGTACGCCGCGTGGCAGGTGATTGGCTGCGTGCTGAGCCTCGTGCTGCTCGCCACCCTCGCTGTCCGGCGGCTCAGCCCGTGGCTGGTGGCGCCTGTCATGACGGTGGCCTTCACGGTGGCCTGGTCGTGGCGGGCCACCTCGACCGACGACAGCGGGACCTGGGCCGTCGGCGCCGTCCTGGTGCTGGTCGGGATGGCAGCCGGCAGTGTCGCGGTGAGCCTCGCCGTACGCGGTCTGGGCCGACGGTTCGCCAGCCGATCCAGTTAGGCCCACGTCCGCCCATCGTGGACGGTCCGAATCTGTGATCTCATGTCGCCATGATCACTCCGACTCCCCTCATGAGCCTGGTGGCCGGCGTCTGGGGGTTCAAGACCCTCGCGGTCGGCGTCGAACTCGGCCTGTTCACCCGGCTCGCCGACGGCCGGACGATGACCGTCGAGCAGGCCGCCGCCGAGTTCGGGCTGGCCGACCGCCCCGCGGACCTGCTGCTGGCTGCCAGCGCCTCACTCGGTCTGCTGGAGAAGGCCGGCGACGGGTACCGCAACTCGGAGCTGGCCGAGCAGTTCCTGGTGGAGGGTCGCCCGTACTACTTCGGAGCCCAGGTCCGCTACTCCGACCTGCGCACCTACCTGCCCTGGCACCGCATAGCCGAGGCTCTGCGCACCGACCGGCCGCTGACCTGGGACCCGCAGACCCAGCAGTCGATGTTCGACACCGAGGACCCGGAGATGCTGGCGCAGTTCTGGGACGCCATGTACTCCACGTCCAGCTTCACCGCCAGCGCCCTGGGCGAGGCGTACGACTTCTCGGCGTACCGCCGCCTGCTCGACGTGGGCGGTGGGGCGGGCGCGTTCCCGATCGAGCTCTGCCGTCGGCTGCCGGAGCTGCGGGCGACCGTCCTGGACCTTCCACACGTGTGCGTCCGCGCCGAGGAACGGATCGCGGAGGCCGGTCTGACCGGCCGCATCGACGCGGTCGCCGGCGACTTCCTCGCCGATCCGGCCCTGCCGGACGGGCACGACGTCATCCTGCTCAGCATGATCCTGCACGACTGGGACGAGCCGACGAACCGGGCGCTGCTGGCGCGGTGCCACGCCGCGCTGCCGCCCGGCGGCGCGATCGTCGTCTGCGAACTGCTGCTCAACGACGAGCGCACCGGCCCGCCGGAGGCGGCGCTGATGGGCATGAACATGCTGGTCGAGACCGAGGGCGGCCGCAACTACTCGGGTGCCGAGTACGTCGCCTGGCTCACCGACGCCGGCTTCGTGGACGCCCGGGTCGTGCCGTTCGATGCTCCCGGCGCCAACGGCGCGGTGGTGGCCCGCCGGCCCTGACGGACGACGACACCCGGCCCACGGCGGGCCGGGTGTCGCGGTGTCCTCGCCGTGCAGACGTCCGATCCGGTACGGCCGCGGATCAGGCTCGCGCCTTCGCCGGCTGCTTCATGAAGTCCATGATCGCCTTGTTGACGTCGTCGGCGTGCGTCCACGGGATGCCGTGCGGCGCGCCCTTGAGCGTGATGAGCTGGCTGGTCGGCAGCATCGGCGCGAGCCGCTGACCGGTCACCGGAAGGGGCAGCACGTTGTCCTTGTCGCCCTGGACGATCAGAACAGGCACGTCGATCTTCGGGAGGTCGGGGCGGAAGTCCTCCAGCCAGGCGTCCACCGAGTTGTGGGTGGCCCTGCCCGAGGCCATGGCGCCGATCTGCCAGTGCGCCCGGTACGCCTCCTCGCTGACCAGCTTGCCCTTGTTCTCGCTGTAGTTGAAGAACGCGTCGCAGAACTGGGTCAGGTAGGCGAAGCGGTCCTTGATGATGGCCTGCTGGAAACCCGTGAAGAGGCCCCTGTCGACGCCCTCCGGGTTGTCGTTCGCCTTGCCCAGCATGGGTTGCAGCGGGCTGAGCAGCACCGCCCTGCTCACTCGCCGCGAGCCGTAGTTGCCGAGGTAGCGGACGACCTCGCCGGTGCCCATCGAGTGACCCACCAGGGTCACGTCGCTCAGGTCCAGCTCGGTCATCAGCACGTCGAGGTCGGCGGCGAAGGTGTTGTAGTCGTACCCGAACGCCGGCTGGGCGGAGTTGCCGAAACCGCGCCGATCGAGGGTGATCGTCCGGTATCCGGCGTTGAGCAGCGCGTTGGTCTCCTTCTCCCAGGTCGCCCCGTTGAACGGGAAGCCATGGATCAGCACCACCGGCTGTCCGGTCCCGTGGTCCTCGTAGTACAGGTCGATGGGCGCGGAATTTTCCGTCCCGACGGTGATGAAAGGCATGGTTTTCTCCTGCTCCGGTTCGGGCTGTCGGACGCCAGCGCTTTCCCGCCCGGTCGCCGGATATGCCGGCACCGCAAGGCCCTCACCGGGTCCCACCCCCGCTCGACCCCATCGACATTTATCAACGTCGTTGCTAGGGTCGCCGGTAGGAAAGTTTCGCCACACGGGAGGTGGGCATGCCTCGACGGACCCGCACGGGGGTCGCCGCGTTGGCCGTCGGAGCGGCCACGGCCGCCCTCGGCGCCACGCCGGCCCACGCCGACCCGGTGGTGCCCCGGCACGCCATCGTCGTCTGCCAGAGCGCCAGCTTCTACGCCAACTACGACTCCGCCGGCGGTCCCACCGGCCTGAAGCGCACGCTCGGCTACGGCGACAAGATCGGCCACACGCCGGGCGCGCACCCGGTCTACAACGGGTGGGCGGCCTCGTTCGACTTCGGTCCGAACGACTGGGGCTACCTGCGGGCCGAGTGCATCGGCGGGTACGACTCGTGGTGACCCGGGCCGCCATCCGGGCGACGTCCTGCCTGCTGGTCGGGGTCGTCGCCGCGACGATCGCCGCGCCGGCCCCCGCGCAGGCCGCCAACGGCACGATCGGCCAGCGGGAGACGGTGTGCGCGAGCGACCTGTTCGTCCGCACCCAACCCAACGGGGCGTGGATGGGCACCCTCTACCAGGGCCAGACCTTCCTCGTCGAGGGTCCTCGCAGCGGCGGCTACATCTACGGCTTCGCCTACGGGCACATCAACCGGCGCGGCTGGGTCCAGGATGGCTGGTTCTGCTGATTCCGCCGCCGGCGACACCGATCGGTCGGAGGTGTCCGACCGTGCCGCACCGGCCTAGCCTCGAAGCGTGACTCTTCCACCCCGGCTACGGGCCGTCAGCGACCTGCACATCGGCCATCCGGAGAACCGCTCGTTCGTGCGGGAGCTGCGCCCGGGCAACGAGAGTGACTGGCTGCTCGTCGCGGGCGACGTGGCCGAGCGCTTCGCCGACATCGAGTGGGCGCTCGGGCTGCTCAGCAGCCGGTTCGCGAGAGTGGTCTGGGCGCCGGGCAACCACGAGCTGTGGACACCGCCCGACGACCCGGTGCAGCTACGCGGCGAGGAACGCTACCGCGAGCTCGTACGGCTGTGCCGGCGGTTGGGTGTCGTCAGCCCGGAGGATCCGTACCCGGTGTGGGACGGCGACGGCGGGCCGGCCACGATCGCCCCGCTCTTCGTGCTCTACGACTACACGTTCCGGGTGCCCGGGGCGCACACCAAGCAACGGTCACTGGAGCTGGCGTACGAGGCCGGGGTGGTGTGCACCGACGAGTTGCTGCTGCACCCCGATCCCCACCCGACCCGGGAGGCGTGGTGCGAGGCCCGGGTCGTCGAGACCGAGCGCCGGCTGGCCGAGCGGGACCCGGCCCTGCCGACCGTGCTGGTCAACCACTACCCGCTGGTACGGGAACCCACCGACGTCCTGTGGTACCCGCAGTTCGCCCAGTGGTGCGGCACCGTCCGCACCCGGGACTGGCACCTGCGCTTCGGGGCCGCCACCGTGGTCTACGGGCACCTGCACATCCCCCGGACGACGTTCCACGATGGCGTGCGTTTCGAGGAGGTGTCCCTCGGCTACCCGCGTGAGTGGAAACGGCGCGGGCCGGTGCCCGACCCCGTCCGCACCATCCACCCTGCCGACGACCTGCGCCGGATGGAACAGCCAGCGGGATGACGCACCGCGGTCCGGGCGGCCACCGGTCCTCTCCGGCGGCCGCCCGCTCGCCGGTCAGCTCGCGTACGCCTCCAGCGTCGCCAACTGTCCCGCCGGCCAGCCGGTGTTGCCGGTGACCGTGATCCGCAGGTAGCGGGTCTGCGCGGCGGTGAAGGTGAGCGTCACCTGGTTGCCGGTGGCCGGGTTGAAGGTGCGCCCGGCCGAGGCGACCAAGGTGCCGAAGCTCGACCCGTCGGTGCTGCCCTGCACCGCGAGGGTCTGCGTCCGGGTGGCCCACGCCGCCGCCGGCGGCAGTTTGAGCACCACCCGCCCGACCGTGCGGGCCGCGCCCAGGTCGACCTGGACCCACTGCGGGAAGGCGCTGTTGACGCTCTCCCAGTAGCTGTTCGGGTCGCCGTCGACGATGTTGCCCGATCCGTAGCTCTGGGTGTGGCTGCTCTCCGCGGTGGGTCGGCCCCGGGCGAGGTCCGCGTTGGCGGGGGCGTCCGTGGTCGCCGTGACCGCGTTCGACGGGGCCGAGGTGTTGCCCGCGGCGTCTCGCGCGGTGACCGTGAAGCTGTACGCGGTGGACGAGCTGAGCCCACTCACGGTGGCCGTGGTGCCCGTGACGGTCGCGACGACCGTCGCGCCCTGGCGCACCTGATAGCCGCTGACCCCGGTGTCGTCGGTCGACGCCGTCCAGGCCAGTGACACGCTGGTCGCCGTCCGGCCGGTGACGGTGAGGCCGCTCGGCGCGGTCGGCGGCGTGTCCGGCGTGCTGGTCGAGGCGTACACCTCGACCTGGGCGAGTTGGGCGGCCGACCAGCCGGTGTTGCCGCCGATGCTGAGGCGGACGTAGCGGGCGGCGCTGGCCGGCAACGCACGGGTGACGGTGTTTCCGGTCGCCGGGTCGAAGGTGAACCCGGCGGCGGGGCTGATGGTCGTGAAGGACGTGCCGTCGACGCTGCCCAGCACGGTGATGGTCTGGGTCCGGGCACCCCAGCCGGCGGGCAGGCGCAGCACGAGCCGGGCGAGCTGGTGGCTCGCGCCGAGGTCGACCTGCCACCACTGTGGGAAGCTGCCGTTGGCGCTCTCCCAGTAACTGGAGGCGTTGGCGTCCACGGCGTTCGCCGCCGGGAACGCGCCGCCCTGGCTGCTGGCCGAGGCGGGCCGGCCGGCGGCCAGGTTCCCGCCCGGCACCGGAGGCGGGTCGCCCACCATCGGTTGCGTGGGGCGCACCGGGGTGAGGGCGAGCTGTCCCTTGAGCATCCGACCGCCGTCGGCGGTGATCCGCAGGTAGTAGTCGGAGGAGCAGGCCACGCCGTCCTCGTCCAGCGCCCGGATGTTCGCTCCGGTCGGGGTGGTGGCCTGTGTCTCGGAGGTCTTGGCGATCTGGTTGCCCTCGTTGTACTCGTCGAACATGGACACGTAGAGGCCCTGGGAGCCGAGCCGGACCATGTTGTAGATGTGCCGCCAGTAGAAGTCGCCGTGTCGGCGGTGACCCCCGGCGAGGTCACCGGGCATCACGCAGGGCTGGTAGTCGATGCCGCGTGCCGCGCAGTCGGCCATGTCACCGACGTTGACGTTGTTGTAGTACGAGTCGAGCTCCTCCACGGTCCTGGCCCGGTAGACCATCCAGGGCGAGATCATGTTGAACGCGTGGTAGACGTCGAGGAAGCCGGGGCGGGAGTCCTCGATGCCCTGCCGCCACCAGGTGGGCACGCCACCGATGACGTAGCAGCCCTGCGCCTTGAACCAGTTGACGACCTCCAGGCAGGGCCCCGGGGTGAAGGGCCGGCTGGGCTCGCTGAAGCCGAAGCCCCAGATGCAGACGACGGGCTTGCCGTTCTGCCGGGCGTACGCGGAGGACGCGACGTGCGCCGACATCTTCGTCGTCCAGTCGGTCTTGATGTCCGACTGGAAGGTCAACCAGTCGGTGACGTCGTACATGATGTAGAACTTGCGCCCGTACCGCTCGGCGGCGGAGCGCACCTTCTGGGTCATCGCGTCGCGGGTCGGGCCCTCGTCGCCGGTCGGGTTGAACCGTTGCAGTGCGGCGGTGTCGCAGCCGTACTCCTGCATCCACCGGAAGTGGGTGTCCACCGTCTGCTGGTCGTAGGAGGAGAAGAGGGTGGCCGGTGAGCCGTTGCCGAGGTTGGGATAGGCGGTCGGGTAGCTGCGCGTGTACTCGCGCATGTCCGGCCAGGACACGATCGTGGTGTTGGCGGGCGAGGGCGGTTGGAACCGGTCGCGGCTCCAGTGCCACCAGCCGCCGATGGGCGCCGAGTCGCCGGGGGCGCTGAACCAGCCCTGGTAGCCGACCGTCACCTTGCCGACCACGTCGCCGGGAGGGCTGGCGGCGTGGGCCGGGCTGGCGAGGGTGGTGAGCAGCTCGGTGGTGGAGGCGGCGGCGAGGGCGGACCCCGCCATCACCGATGTGACGAACCTGCGGCGGGAGACCGCCATGACGACCACTCCTTCGGGACGGAAGGCATTGACGGTCATCGTGGCAGTAGCGAATGTCGGCACGCAAGAGTTCGACTGATCCGTGAAATTACTGGCCAAAGCAACGGCAGGAGACGAGCACCCCGCCCCTCCGGTCCGGGAGGGGCGGGGTGCGACGATTCAGGCCGCGAAGTTGCGGAACAGCAGGGACGCCAGGGCGAGCGCCAGCGCCAGGTTGAACACGGTGGCGCTGGCGAACACCGCGACGGGCCGCCAGCCGGCCTCCCGCAGCGACGCGACCCGGACCTCCAGGCCGATGCTGACGAAGGCCAGGATGAGGAACCAGACGCGCAGGTCGTTGACGATGGCGATGGTGGCCTTGCCGTCCGCGCCAGCCGCGTCGAGATACCAGGTGGCGATGACCGACGCGGCGACGAAGCCCAGGACGAACTTCGGGAAGCGCCGCCACAACTCCCCCAGACCCGGTCGGGCCGCGCCGGGCCGGCGCTCCACCCGCAGCGTGAAGTACGCGGTCAGGGCGACCGCGACCACGCCCATGAGCGCGTTCTGCGTGACCTTGACGATGCTGGCGATCTGGAGTGCCTCCTCGCCCGCGAGCGCTCCGGCGGCGGTGACCGCGGCGGTGGTGTCGATGTTGCCACCAATCCAGGCACCGGCCACCGCGTCGGACAACCCGAACACGTCAGCCAGCCAGGGCAGGACGAAGATGGACGGCAGCGCGAACACGATCACCAGACTCGCCGTGTAGGCCAGTTGCTCCCGACGCGCCCGGACGGCGCCGGCGGCGGCGATCGCCGCGCTGACCCCGCAGATCGACACCGCCGAGGCGAGCAACGCGCGCAGCTTGTCGTCGAGCCCGAACCGGCCGGCCAGCCACC
The DNA here is from genome assembly GCF_052601155.1 of Micromonospora yongxingensis. Taxonomy (NCBI): domain Bacteria; kingdom Bacillati; phylum Actinomycetota; class Actinomycetes; order Micromonosporales; family Micromonosporaceae; genus Micromonospora; species Micromonospora yongxingensis. The sequence goes on along the minus strand of NZ_JBQXEO010000006.1, from coordinate 183,095 downwards.
AGGTGAACAGGAAGACCCCGCTGATCAGCAGGATCGCCTGGGCGATCGCCGGGCCGGCGGCGCTGGCGATGACGGCCAGGTTGATCGACGCTCCGAGCAGCACCAGACCGGTCTTGATGAAGAACTCGGTCCGGAACGCTGCGGCGATCCGGTCACGCCACCCGAGCAGCGTGACGGCGACGTTGCCGAGCAGGCCGAGCAGGATCGCGTAGACCGGGTACTCGATCGCCGCCCCGATGTCCTCGACGGCGGTGCCCTCGGCCCACGCGGGAACGTTCTGCTCCAGGTAGCGGGTGAGCGCGGCGAGCCCCACCACGACCACCAGACCGAGCGCCGTCCACGCCCAGAACCCGCCGTCGCGCGCCACGCTGGCGGATGCGGCGGGGTCGACGGTCGCCGGCGGCCCACTGTCCGAGGCGGGCTCGGCGCTCCCGGCCGGCCCGTCGTCCGTGCGGGGGGCGCCGGCCGTGGGGGTCTCGGCGTCCGTGCGCGTCGCGTCGGTGGCCATCAGGGCACCAACCCGGCGGGAATGGCACCGACCAGGACCAGACCGAGCAGGACCAGACCGAGGATGGTGGCCACCCAGTCCTCGTTGACGGCGAGCCGGGACTCCCCGGCGGTTGGCGGGGTGGACGGTGACGAATCCGTGCTCATGGCATACCTCCGAGGGGAAGGGCCCGATCCGGCCGTGGCGGGATCGGGACGGAACGCGGCTCGCCGAACGGCGAGCGGCGCCTGGCGCGATGGGCCACGGTCGACGTGACTGGCCGGCGGCCGAGGCCGGGTGGGTGCGCAGGCGGCGACGGCTCAGTCGGTCGCCGTCGAGCCGGGACAGAGCTCGGAGGCGACCCGCATCAGGTCCACGACCCGGCGGGAGGTGAGGAACGGACCGACCGGCATTCACCCATTTTCCTATCAGGACGATAGGAATTCAAGCCCGAGGGAATGACTTCTTCACCCGGCCGATCCATCACCAGCCGCGGCGGAGGGCCGGAGCCACACCGGCTCCGGCCCTCCGTCGGTACGCCCGACCTGCCTACGGCAGCGGGTACTGCGCGAGGTAGACCGGGACGCCGACCTTCGTCATGTCGGCCGCGTCGCCCACGCCGTTGACCACGTGGTCGATCGTGCCGGCACTGAGGTTGACGGTCATGATGTGGTGCAACCGCACGCCCGGCCGGTCCGGCACCTCGAACCCGTTCTCGGTGTGGATCGAGGGGTTGTTCTGGTTGAAGACGTAGACCCCGCCGCCGTACAGGGTGTGGTTGCGCACCCGGTCGCCGACCTTGTAGCCGGCCCAGCCCTCGACCGCGCCGTTCATCCAGTCCGCCTGCGTCGGCGGGTCGTACGGCAGCTCGTTCTGGTAGAGGATCGTCGTGCCGTGCTCGCCGTTCCAGACCGTGTTGTACCGCTGGAAGTGCTCGACGAACAGGCCGGTGGCGGTCACGTGGTCGCCGTTGATCACCGCGCCGTAGCGACCGGTGTTGGTCCTCCAGCGGTCCGTGTCACCGTTCACGCCCTGCGTGAAGCCCTCGACGCCGTGGTCACCGCGCCACACCCAGGTGTGGTCGATGAGCACGTTGTCGCTGTTGACCTGCAACGCCGTGTCCGCCCGGCCGATGTGCGGGCCGCCGACCCGGAAGTACACGTCGGACAGGGTGGTCGGGTTGGCCGCGCTGCTCGCGTTGTGCCCGTGCTGCCGGCCCACCCGCAGCAGGACCGGTGACTCGACGCGCCCGGCGTCGATCGTGACGCCGGCGACGACCACACCGGGCACGCCGGCGACGTCCAGCGGGATGGAGCCGTTCACCGCGGTGAGCGTGGCGTGGCCGATGCCGAGCACCACGGTGTTGGGCCGTCGCACCTCGATGCTGCGCGCGATGTCGTACGTGCCGGGAGTGAGCAGCAGGTGCTTGCCCCGGGCGAGCTGGCTGTTGATGACGTGCACCGAGTCCGACGGCTTGGCGACGAAGAAGTCGCGGATCGAGATCGTCCGCCCCGGCGTCAGGCCGTCGGCCCACGAGACGCCCCGACTGTCGCGCTGCACGGCGGGCACCCGCACGTTGTAGCGGCCCTTGCCGTCGACGAAGAGGTACGGCTTCTCCCGGCTCAGCGGAGTCGTCTCCAGCGTGGTGTACGGCGGGTCCGGGAAGGAGGCGTCGTCCGGTGCGCCCTCGACCCCGGCGAAGACCTGGTTCCACACCGCGTTGGACCAGCCGGCGACCTCGCTGTTGCGGGTCAGCCACTGCTGCTGCGACCCGTTGGTGGTGGCGGGCAGCCGGGAGTCGGCGATGAAGCCCCCGCTGGCGAACTGGGGGCCGGCGGTGCAGTAGTCCATCAGCGACAGCCCGCCGCCGCTGATGTTCAGCCGGCGCATCGACACCGCCTGGGACACCGCCCAGAAGTTCGCCGACGAGCGGCAGCCGTCCTGGCCCGCCGCGTTGATGGTGAGCGAGAGGTTGGACAGGGTGCGCCAGAAGTTGACCAGCGCGAGACAGTTGCCGGTGCCGCCGTCGGCCAGGCAGCGGTTGTAGACCTCCAGCTTGCCGTTGACGGTCACGTCGGTGGGCGAGGCGCCCAGACCGGAGACCTCGGTGTAGTAGCCGACCTTGGCCTGCAGGGGCTGCTCGGTCGTGCCGTACGTGCCCGGCTTGAACAGGTAGGCGTGCCGCGCGGTCCCCATCTCGTTGTTGACCTGCGCCGCGTGCGCCGCGTCCAGCGTCTGCTGGATCTCGCTGATCGGCATGCCCGGGTCGAAGATCGTGACGTTGGGTCCGAAGTCCGGCTCGCCGTAGGTCGGCCGGCCGGCGCTGGCGGCTGTGCTGGTCAACGTGACGGCGGTGGTCAGCGCCAGAGCGAGAAGGAGGGTGCGGCCGGATCGCCGGCGCACCCGTCGGGGCTGGGTTGTCATGCGGTTCGTCCTCTCCGCCGGCCGGAACGTGCTCCGGCCGGCTGGGGCGTGAGAGCGCTCTCTTGCCCCTCCGGGCGGCGGTTGGGCCGGATGGAGGGGTTGGCATGTTTCTACCTGGTAAATCGGCCGCACGCCATGACCGGGACCGGCGAAGTTCGGATCGGGCCGGCGAGAGTGGACGTTCCGCCCCTACACCTCGTTCAGGAACTCGTCGATCATCGGCGCGAGCCAGTCCGCGCGCTGCGGGATCGTCGTGTGGGTGGTGCCGGGCAGGATGGCCAGCCGGCAGGGCGGCAGACCGGTCAGGTCCCCGGGCACCGCGCCGCCGAGCAGCCGGAACATGCGCACCGCGTGCTCGGGCTGGACGATGTCCGCGTCGGCCAGCACGATCATCGTGGGCGCGGCCAGCTCGCGGATCTGCTCGGGGGCCCACTGCGGCAGATTCGCGTCCAGCACCTTCATCTTGGTGACCAGGTTGGCCCAGCCCGCCGGGTCCGGGGCGGTCCGCAGGTACTCCTCGTGGAACTCCGAGCCGTGCAGGTGCTCCGGTTGCAGATCCTGGATCCCGTCGAGCAGCCCCGGGTGCAGACCGGCGTCGTCGAAGCTCACCGAGGCGAGCACCAGGCGCCCGATCCGGTCGGGGTGATCGGTGCCGAGGCGCAGCGCGACCGCCGCGCCCATGCTCCAGCCGTACACGTCCGCCCGCTCGATGCCGAGGCGGTCGAGCAGCTCGACCACGTCGGCGGCGAAGTGCTCCACGGTCAGAGGGCGATCGACGTCAGGGGTACGACCGTGGCCCTGCAACTCGACGGCGATGACCCGGCGGGTCTTCGCCAGGAACGGCAGGATCGTGCCGAACGAGGTGCCGATGCCGGAGAGTGCGCCGTGGATCAGTACCAGCGGCCGGCCCTCGCCGTTGCCGTGCGATTCGTGGTGGATATCCATGCCCCCACGGTCCACCGGGGCGCTTACGGTCGCCTTCAGGTCCCCTTACCGCCTCGGGGCGTGGGGCAGACGGGGCCGGGCACGTCCGACACACGCTCTAGGATGACCGCCGTGCAGTTCGGGGTGCTCGGGCCGCTCGCCGTCACCACCGACGCCGGCGAGCCGGTGGTGGTGCCCGGCACCAAGGTGCGGGCGCTGCTGGCCGACCTGCTGACCAACCGCAACCAGGTGGTCTCGGCGGACCGGCTCATCGACGACCTGTGGGGCGACGACGCGCCCGCGAACCCGACCGGCGCCCTTCAGGTGCGGGTGTCCCAGTTGCGCAAGGCGCTCAACGACGCCGAGCCGGGTGCCCGCGAGCTGGTCGAGTCCCGGTCGCCCGGTTACCTGCTGCGGGCCGGCGCGGTCGACGCCGACCGGTTCGCCGAGCTGGCCCGGTGCACCGACGTCGACCGGCTGACCGAGGCCCTCGCGCTGTGGCGCGGCGACGCGTACGCCGACGTGGCCGACGCGGAGTTCGTCCGCGCGGAGGCGACCCGGCTGGCCGAGCAGCGTCTCGCCGTACACGAGCGGCTGGCCGGGGCGCGGGTGGCCCGGGGCGAGCACGACCTGGCCGCCGCCGACCTCGCGGAACTGGTGGCCCGGCACCCGCTGCACGAGGGCCTGCGGGCGGTGCAGCTCCGCGCTCTGTACGCGGCCGGCCGCCAGTCCGAGGCGCTGGACAGCTACGCCGACCTGCGCGACCGGCTCGCCGACGAGTTGGGCCTCGATCCGGGGCCGGAGCTGGTCGCCCTGCACCGGAAGATCCTCGAACAGGACGCCGCGCTGAGCGCGCCGCCAAAGGCCGCGATCATCCGCAACAGCCTGCCGGCCCAGCTCGACGAGCTGGTCGGGCGGGCCGAGGCGCTCACCGAGCTGCGCGACCTGCTACCCCGGCAGAGGCTGGTCACGCTGGTCGGGCCCGGCGGCGTCGGCAAGACCCGGCTGGCCACCGAGACGGCCCGCAGCCAGTCCTTTCCGGACGGCGTCCAACTGGTCGAGCTGGCCCCCCTGCCGGCGGGCGACCCCCGCGTCGCCGAGCAGGTGCTCGGCGCGCTGGACACCCGCGAAACCGCCGGCACGAGCCTGTCCGCCGCGGATCGGCTCGTCGCCGCGCTGCGGCACCGACAGCTACTGCTCGTGCTCGACAACTGCGAGCACGTGATCGAGCCGGTCGCCGAGCTGGTGGCCCGACTGCTGCGGGACGCTCCCGGGGTGAGCGTGCTGGCCACCAGCCGGGAACCGCTCGGCCTGACCGGGGAGCTGCTCTGGGAGGTACCCCCGCTGTCCGTGCCGGAGGACGGCGACCTGGACGCGGTCCGGCGCTCGGCGGCGGCCCGGTTGTTCACCGCACGCGCCGCCGCGCAGCAGCGCGGTTTCCGCCTCGACGGCCGGACCGCACCCGCCGTGGCCCAGCTCTGCCGCCGCCTCGACGGGCTGCCGCTGGCACTGGAGCTGGCCGCGACCCGCGTCCGCGCCCTGGGAGTGCGGGGGGTGGTGGACCGCCTCGACGACCGCTTCCAGCTGCTCACCACCCAGCAACGGGACGTGCCGCCACGGCAGCGGACACTGACCGCGGTGATCGGCTGGAGCTGGGAGCTGCTGGACGAGCCCGACCAGCGGGTGCTCGCGCGGCTCGCGGTGTTCAGTGACGGCTGCACCCCGGAGGCCGCCGAGCGGGTCTGCCGGACCGACCTCGACACCCTGGCCCGGCTCGTGGACCGGTCACTGGTCGTGTTGGACGACTCCGGCGTCAGCCCACGCTACCGGCTGCTCGAATCGGTCGCCGCCTTCTGCCTGGCCCGGCTGACCGACGCCGACGAGGCACGCGCGCGGCACGCCGCGTACTACACGGAGCTGGCCGAACGCGCCGATCCGCGGTTGCGCGGCGCCGACCAGCAGCGGTGGCTGGCACTGCTGGACGCGGAGACGGCGAACCTGCGCTCGGCGCTGCTCCACGGCGGCGGGCTGCGGCTGGCCGTCGCGCTGAGCTGGTACTGGTATCTGCGCGGTCAGCTCACCGAGGCCCGACGGGCGTTGGCGGTGCCCGGTGACCCGGCGCAGGAGGCACGAGCCGCGGCCTGGCGGGTCGGTTTCGCGCTGTTGCAGGGCGAGCCGGTCGCGGCGGCCGAGGTTCGCGCCGCGCTGGCCGGCGACCCGGACGGCCGCGCCGCCTGGTTCGCGGCCAACGCGGTGATCGAACACAGCGACCTGGCCCTGGCGTCGGAGCTGCTGCCCGCCGCGGCCGCCGACCCGTGGACCGAGGCGGCGGTGCTCAGTTCCCGGGCGAAGATCGCGCACGCCAACGGCGACCAGGCCACGCTGGAGCACGCCGCGACCCGCAGCGCCGCGCTGTTCGCCAGCATCGGCGACCGGTGGGGCCGGCTCCAGGCGACCGAGTGGGTGGGTGGGCTGGCCGACATGCGCGGCGAGCAGGAACGCGCCGCCGCCCTGCACCGGGAGGGGCTGCGGTGGGCCGAGGAGCTGGCGCTGTGGCCGCAGGTGTGCACCGAACTGTCGTGGCTGGCCTGGCTCGCGGTGCAGACCCGCGACTACGCGCAGGGTCGGGAGTTGGCCGAGCGCGCGTACCAACTTGCGGTGGAGCAGGCGATCCCCAGTGCGTTGGTCTTCGCGGAGATGAGCCTCGGGCTGGCAGCCCGCCGCGACGGCAAGCTCGACGTGGCCGTAACCCACCTCACCCGCCTCGTCGAGCAGGGACGCGGCGAGACGCAGCCCGCCCTCTACCTGCCCATGATCCTGGTCGAGCTGGGCCACGCGGTCGAGCAGGCCGGTGACCCGGACGCCGCGCTGGCCCTGCACGTCGAGGCGTTCGACGCCGCCGAGGCGATGGCGATCCCACGGGACGCGGTCATCACCCTGGAGGGGATGGCGTCGGCGGTGCGCTCCCCCGAGGTCGCCGCCCGCCTGTTGGGCGCCGCGGTCGCCGCCCGGCTCGCGGTGCGGGCCCCGGCCTCCCCGGCGGAACGCGACGACATCGACCGGGTGACCGGACGGGTGCTGGCCGCCCTGGGGCGGGAGCGCTTCGACGCCCTGGTCGCCGAGGGCACGAAGCTGAGCCCGGGCGAGGCCCGGGCCCAGCTCTGATCAGGTGCTCAGGCGGCCTTCGGCCGGTACGAGGCGATGATCACGCCGCTCTTGTGCACCCGGGTGTCGATCAGCTCGAACGAGGCCTTGAACTCCGTCAACGGGGCGGTCAGGTTGGCGCCACCCTCCAGCACCGGGGTGATCCAGAACCGGACCTCGTCGACCAGGCCCGCCTTGACCAGCTGCGCGGTGACCGAGCCGTAGCCGTACTGGATGATGTCCTTGCCGTCCTGCGCCTTGAGCTTCCTGACCGCCTCGACCAGGTCGCCCTGGAGCACCTCCGTGTTGTTCCAGGTAGGGTTGGTCAGGGTGGTCGAGGCGACGTACTTCTTGACGTTGTTGAAGTAGGCAGCGCCGGTGCTGGGGTCGCTCTCGTCCATGCTCGGCCAGGCGACGGACATGCCGTCGTAGGTGGCCCGGCCCATCAGCATCGCGTCGGCCTCGTCCGTCTGGGCACCGGCGAAGGCGGCGGCCTCCTCGTCGAAGTACGGCCCGGTCCACATGGGGTTCTCGATGACGCCGTCGAGGGTGATGTAGGTCGAGTTGATGAGCTTGCGCATCGGGATCTCCTGGTTGTCGGTGGTGCTCTCCGGTGACACCCAGAACCTTGCCGGCTGCCGCTTACGATTCGCTTCAGGTGCCCTTCACGGCGCCCGGAAGCGCGTCGGTCAGACCGGCTGCTCCGGGTCGGTCAGCGGGATCGGGAGCGCCTGCGCGGCCGCCGTGCCGCCACCGGCCGAGTGAGCTGGCGCGGGCCGGTCGCCGGTGCGGCTGTGCAGCCGCCCGCGCCCCGCCGGCCCGGCACGCCGGGTCACCTCGACAGTCACCATCCGGACCGGCGGCGGGGGCGCGGTGAAGCGTCCGGTTCCCCAGCGCACCCAGAGCGGAATCCGACCGGCGTCCGCCTCCGCCCGTAGTTTCTGCACCGTCCGCGCCCGGTCGGTGTGGTCGACCTCCACGACGACCGGCGGGCCGTCGGGGCGGGCGCACGCCACGTCGAGGACCGAGTGCCGCTGCTCCAGCGGTGGTGGCAGCGGCAGGACGCTGGGCGCGCGCCGGTAGACCCGCCAGCCCTGGGCCTCGGCCCACCGCGCCACCGACTCGATCACCCGCGTGGTGACCTCGTCGGCGTCCAGGTCGACGAAGGTCAGGTCGCCCAGCCACCGACCGAGGTCGGCGGCCAGCCGCTCGCCCTCCGTCGTGACCTCCACGGGCGCAGGATAACGCCTCGGCCGGCGGTGGTCGCGGTCGCGGCGAGGCGCATTGCCTGGGACTGCTCCGCGACTTGGACCACCTCGCCGGCCCGGGGTCAGCTCCTCCGCCACCCCCAGCGACGTGAGCCGGTCGAACCTCGGGACGTCGCCCTCTCCCGGGCCACCATCTGCGCCGCCACGCGCAACTTCAGGGCGGGCTGCGCGCCTGCCGGCCCCAGCAGCTCCACCAGTCGGTTGCCGAGCCCCAGCACCATGTCGGCGCGGTCGAAGTCGCGGATCAGTGCCAGGCACTGCGCGTAGACCCCGTAGGTGTTGGCCATCTCCCAGAGACTGAGCGGGCGCAGCGGGTCCATCAGCTTCTGGCGCAGCTCGCAGGCCCGCGACGCGGCGAGCGCGGCCTCGCGGATGACCTCGTCCGAGGCGGGCCGCGTGACCGCCTGGTGCAGCAACGCGGTCGCCTGATTGTGGTACGCGGTGCCCATCGCCTCCCTGGTGGCCGGCCCGGCGGACGGCGGCGAGACGGTGAGCAGGCCCACCGCGACGGCTCGCTCCACCAACTCCATGCGGGTGGCGGGCTGACCGGCGGCGAACGCGACCTCCGCCAGGTCCACCAGGGCGGTGATCAGCTCTGCGAGGGCCTGATCCCGTGGCGGGTCGGCCACGTTCCCACCCTCGGCCGCCACCGCGTCGTTCACCCGCTCGAAGATGGTGACCGCCTCACCGCCGGGTGCCATCCCGTCGGCGGCCCGGCCGCGTGCGGACAACAGCATCCCCCGCCGCCACAACGCCCGGGCCAACTGCTGCTGATCGTGCCGGTCCGTCCGGCCCGGACCCCGCACGGCCTGCCGGTAGGCGTCGATCACCTGGACCCACAGACGGTCCGCCTCGGCCCAGGTCCCCTGCCGCGTCGACAGCTCCCGCGCCCGCTCGAACAGCCGTTCCCGCTCGTCCGGTCCCATCTCCCGCACCACCCTCGCCGGTAGCCGTCTGCCATGCCCCCGCCACTGACAGTGAACATCGTCGATTGTATGGCGGGGACGGCCACCCGGGCCGGCCCGGTCCGGACCGACCCGGGCGTGTCAGGCCGCCGGGCGTACCCGGTAGGCCAGGTGGGTGACCCCGGTGCCCTCGACGACGCTGATGGGCCCGTCCAGTTGGAGTGGCGCGATCTTCAGGTCGGCGAAGAGCGGGATGCCGTCACCGAGCACCACCGGGACGAGGTCGACGTGCACCTCGTCGAGCAGCCCGGCCTGGATCACCTGGGCGGCGATCGTCCCGCCGTTGACGCCGACCTCCTTGTCGCCGGCGATCGTCTTCGCCCGCGCGATCGCGCTGTCGATGCCGTCGGTCACGAAGACGAACGAGTCGTTCTCCGGCTCCCAGCCGTCCGGCACGCTGTGCGTGACGACCACCACGGGCACGTCCAGCGGATGCCGGCCGCCCCACCCGTCGGTCATGTCGAAGAGCCGCCGACCGACCACCAGCGCGCCGGTCCGCTCGGTGAGGTCGCGCAGGTGCCGCGCGCTCACGGCGGAGGTCCGGAACGTCAGGTCGGGATGGGCCGTCGGCGTCTCGACGTCGCCGTTCTCGTACCACTGGAACAGGTACTCGAAGCCACCGTGGGACGGGTCCGCGATGTAGCCGTCCAATGACATCGTCGCCCCGGTCGTCACCTTCGTCATCGATCCACTCCCTGGTCTCTGTCAGCGTGGCCAACCCGGCCCTCATTGTGTGGTCGAAGCCGGCACCACCGCGCTCGACACAACCGGCCGAGAAATTCGAGGAGACCGCAGGGGCTCGACATCACCTGGGTCAAGCTCCCAGTGATGAGCGGTGCCCTCAGGGGCGCAGCGCGTTGAGCACCATGTCCGCGTACCGGCGCCACACCGCCGGGTCGCGCTGGTCCAGCACGATCAACTGTCGGACCGGTCCGCAGAGGATCACCCGGATGTCCAGCTCGCTGATGTCCGCCCGGATCCGTCCGGACGGGATGGCCGCCGCCGTCAGCTGGCCGATCAGGCCGAGGATGCGGGCGGCGGGTACCAGCCGGCCGTCGAAGAACGCGTCCGCGAGCACCCGGTCCCTGGCGAGGCGGTCGAACAGGTCGGGGACGTATGCGGACAGCTCCCGATACGGGTCGGGGCCGTCGAGCGCGTCGCGGGTGCGCCGCTCCAGCGTTTGGAACTGGTGCCGCGCCACCGCGATGACCAGGTCTTCCTTCGTGGGATAGCTGCGGTAGACCGTTGCCCGGCCCACTCCGGCGCGCTCTGCCACCTGCGGCACGGTCACCTGGAGGCCCTGCTCGGTGAAGAGTTCCCGGGCAGCCGCGATGATCCGCTCCTGATTCCGCCGAGCATCGAGGCGCCGATGGGACGAATCCGATCCGGTCGGCGCCCGGGCGTCGTCGGGTTGGGTCACGGTTTCAGTCTGCCCGGTCGGCGTCACCGGCTGACACCGACCCGTCGCTGTACACCTCGGTGATCTCGACGTCCAGCACAGTGCAGACCCGGCCGAACGACCAGTAGTAGCCGGTCACCTGGAGGACCTCGACGATTTCGCGCTCGGTGAGGACCTGCCGCACCTGCTCGAAGAGGTCGTCGGAGACGCGCGGCCGCCGTACCACCTCGGCGACGAACCGGATGACCGCCCGGTCGTACGGCGACAGCGCTGGATGGTCGGGATCCCGCCTGCTGATGATCTCCCGGGTGACCTGATCGACACCGGCCGCCTCGGCCATCGGCCGGTGCTGGGCCGCGACGAACTCGCACTCCGCATACTCGGCGACGGTCAGGATGACGAGTTCCCGGGAGCGGGCGGGAAGCTCCAGCGAGGTGAACTGCGCCCTTGCCAGCTGGATGAACAGTTGCACCGTGCCGGCCGAGTGCGCCAGCATCTTGACCAGCGGGTCGGGCGGCAGGGCGGACAGGAAGTCGCGGACGTCGTCCGGGATGGCGTTCGGGTCGGGGTCGGCAAGGCGGGGCATGGTCTTCTCCGTTGCTGTCGTCGGACACTCAGTGGGCGCGGCTCGCGGGCAGGTCGAAACCCGTCTCGCTGAGGTGCTGGAAACGGCCGTCCTCGGCGAACGACCCGAAGACCGCGATCTCCCGGCGGGCGGTGGACCCGTCGGCCATGGTGATCTCGAAGACGTGCCGCTCGGCGTAACGGGAGCCGTCTCGCAGCTCGTCGAGCACGGTCACCGTGCCGCTCACGATCTGGCTCCGCACGCGCGCCACCATCTCGGCGAATTCGGCCCGATCGAGCGTCTTTCCGTCGCTGCGGTGGGTGTAGTCGGGGGCATAGAACCGGTCCAGCGCCTCGTTCACGTCGAGGGTTGGTTCAAAGGCCACCTGGCGGAGGGCATCGCTGATCCGCACCTGGTTCATCACTGGGAACTCCTTGGGACGTCACCGCCGGGCATATCCGGACTCACGGGTCCGGTTCAGCCAACGTACCGGACTCATGAGTCCGGTACCGAACGACGACCCGGTGACGGTTGTCACTCAGCGTGACGCGTCGCTCCTAAGAGGCGGGCTCGACCCGTCTCCAGCTCGGCGGGTCTCGCAGCGGTCCACAACGCCGCGACGCGGTCGGACCAGCCGAACTCTCGGATGTGAATCGTCCCGCCCTTCGCCGACGGTCCCGCGACGACCTGAGAGTGCCGGCCGTGCCGGCTGCCCGAGCCGGTCGTAGCGTGGACGCATGCGAACCACCACGCTGGGCAGTGCGGGTCCCGAGGTCGGCGTCATCGGCCTCGGGTGCATGGGCATGAGCCACGGTTACGACATCACCGGCCCCCGGGACGACGACACGTCGATCTCGGTCATCCGACAGGCGCTGGACCTGGGCGCCACGCTGATCGACACGTCCGACGTGTACGGGCCGTACACCAACGAGGAGCTGGTCGGTCGGGCGTTGGCCGGTGGCCACCGGAAGCGGGCCGTCCTGGCCACCAAGGTCGGGCTGGTGGTCACCTCCCCCACCGGCGGCCCCGGCAACTCACCGACCATCGGCAACAACGGCCGTCCGGAGCACATCAGGGCGGCGATCGACGCCAGCCTGCGCCGGCTCGGCACCGACCACGTCGACCTCTACCAGCTGCACCGGATCGACCCGGACGTGCCGATCGAGGAGTCCTGGGGTGCGATGGCGGAGGTCGTGGCGGCGGGTAAGGCCCGCCATCTCGGCCTGTCCGAGGTGACGGCGGCCCAGATCGCACGGGCCCAGGCGGTGCACCCGGTGGCGTCGGTGCAGTCCGAGCTGTCCCTGTGGACGCGCGACCCGTTGGCCGAGGTGCTGCCGTACTGCGCGCAGCAGGGCATCGGCTTCCTGCCGTTCTCCCCGCTGGGCCGAGGGTTCCTCGCCGGCCGGTTCACCTCGTTCGACGATCTGCCCGCCGACGACTTCCGACGCGGTCTGCCGCGGTTCCAGCAGGAGGCGCTGCGTGCCAACCTCGCCATCGTCGGCCGGGTCCGCGAGATCGCCGACCGGGCCGGTGTCAGCCCCGCGCAGGTCGCGCTGGCCTGGGTGGTGGCCCAGGGCCGCCACGTCGTTCCGATCCCCGGCACCAAGACGCCCCGGTACCTGGTGGACAACTGTGCGGCCGGCGACGTGCGGCTCAGCGCCGAGGACCTGGCCGACCTCGACGCGCTGCCCGCGCCGGAAGGTGGCCGCTACTGAGGCTCGACAAACGACGTGGCCGACCGGCCCGGCAGATCGGCGCCCGCCGGTCAGCCGGGCCGGCCCACGGTGACCGGCGGGCCGAACTGGACCGGAACGCCGGGGGAATACAGCACACTGACCGGCGGTCCGGCCAGCGCCGGCAGCCCGGCGGCGGTGACCAGCTCGTCGTCCAGGTGCAGCAGCTCGGCCCGGTGCAGCGGCCAGCGCGGATGCCAGTTCGGCAGGTGCAGGGTGCGCCCGTACGCTCGGGTGTGCAGCCCCCAGCGGGCGGTGACGAAGTGCTCCAGCGGCGTCGGGTCGGCGATCCGCTCCCCCACCCGGACCGTCATCCGGCTCGTCGTACCGGCCGGGCCGGGCCAGCGGCGCCGGCAACGGTAGGTGCGACGGTCACCGTCGCGGTCCAGCCGCATCGACGACCAGAGGTACGGCAGCCGCAGCGTCGCCCGGGCGACCAGCACCGGGACCAGCCGGGACGCGTCGAGCGACCGGAACACCACCGCCCGCCGGCCGGTGTCGTCGACCGAGTAGAGCCGGACGTTGGTCTCCCAGAAGGTGCCGAAATACGGCACTCCGGGGCCGCGGCCGAGGCCCAGCCCGACCATCCGGAAACCGATCAGGCCGACGTGGCTGACGCCGTCCAGGGTGTCCGGTCGGGTGCCGGCGGGCAGCAGCGGCGCGACGAGTTCCGGCGCGACGGCCCAGTGCAGGAAGGTGAGATCCTCCCAGCGCTGCCGAAGGGTCGCCCAGGGGAACGCCCGTCGGGGCGCGGAGTCGACCGGCTCGATGTCCACACCCCTCATCCTGCCCCTCGCTCAGGCGTGTGGGCCGACAGCCACCGGGCCGACGGTCAACGAGGGCCTGCCCTCCAGGATCTGACCGATCCGCTCGACCTGCTCCTCCAGCGCCGTGCGGTGACGGGCGGCCAGCGTCCGCAACGGCTCGACGGTGACCTGGATGGCGCGTCCGGAGCGACGGTGGTGCCACACCCCGGCGACCGTGCCGTCGACCAGCAGCACGGGGTAGTTGCCGGCCTGCCCACGGGCCAGCGCCCGCTCGGCGGCCGCCCCGGGGAAGAGCCGTTCGCGCGGGTGGCAGCCCACGGCGTACACGTCGAAGTAGGGCAGCAACCGCAACCCGGACGGCCGGTCGTCCGGGAAGTCGGTGTCACCAGACGCGACCCACGCCCGCGTGCCCTCGACCGTCACGGCCGTCAGGTCCAGCGAGTCGAACAGCTTCGCCGCCCACGGCGCCGGTGCCGCCAGCCACCGGGCGAACTGCGCCGGCGTGGCCGGGCCGTACGCGTACAGGTAACGCCGGACGAGGTCGGCCAGCGCGGCCCGGCCGTCCATCGGCGCGAACCCGGGCAGCCACCGCGCCGGGCTGGTGTACGTGGTGGCGCGGCCACGGTTGGGTCCGAAGCAGATGATGCCGCCGCGGGTGGCGGCGGCCATCGCGGCGATCCACCGGGGCCACTTGTCCTGGAACGCGTCCATGACCCGTTCGCCGGCCCAGGGGCCGGTGCGGGCGACCACCTGCTCGGTCAGCTCGACGGTGGTCAGCTCGGTCTCGGCGAGGGCGGCGGTGATGGCCGCGAGCACCTGCTCGGTCTTCTCGGGGGTCAGCAGGTCACGGCTCGGATCGTGTGGCGGTGCCGGCATCGCCGACAGCGCGCCGGTCCACATCGGCAGATCCGCGGTGGCGAGCAGGTGCACCGTCCCGCGCGGCCCTCGACTCTTGACGAGGGTGCGCTCCGTCCACAGTGCCTGGCGCACCAGGGTACGGGTGGCGCCCGGGACCCGTATCCCGACCGACAGCTCGGCGGCGGAGGCGACCTGGGCGTGTGCGCCACAGGTCGCGGACACCACGGTGGCGACCGCGTCGGCGTCCGGCTCGGACCCCGGCCCGGTCGGCCCCGGCGCGGAGAGGCCGTGCCGCTCCAGGCGCCGGGCGCACACCTGTGCCCAGCTCACGTCGGTCATCGCAGGCCCGCGAAGAAGGAACGGATGTCGGCCGCGTGCGCCAACGGCTCGTCCATGGCCACGAAGTGGCTGCCGGGGTTGCCCTGCGGCCAGTGCACGATGGTGTTGTGCTGCTCAGCGAGGCGCCGCATCAGCGCGGACCCGCCGCCGTACACCCCGGACGGCACCCGCTGCTGTCCCCTGGGCCAGGCGAAACCGCCGTCGTCTGCCAGCGTGAGTCGCTCGTACATGGGCCAGGAGGACGAACCGGACGTGCCGGTGAACCAGTAGAGGCTCACGTTGGTGAGCAGGTGGTCCCGGTCGATGGCCTGCTCGGGGGTCGGGACCGTCATGGTGAACTCCTTGAACTTCTGCATCATCCAGGCCAGCAGCCCGACCGGCGAGTCGTTCCAGGCGTACGCGAGGGTCTGTGGCGCTGCCCGCAGCAGCGCGTGATGGTCCACGCCGCCGCTCATCCACTGCTGCATCTGCTCCCACTCGGCGCGCTCCGCCTCGGTCATGTCCGGCACGTCGGCCGCGGTCGGAAAGCCGAACCCTCCGTCGATGTGCACGCCCACCACCTGCTCCGGTGCCACCGTCGCCACCTCCGGCGCGACGTACGCACCGAGGTCACCACCCTGCGTGCCGTAGCGGTCGTAGCCGAGGCGGGCCATCAGTTCGACCCACATCCGGGCGAGCCGGTCGACCGTGAACCCGGCCGGTGGCGCCTGCGAGAAACCGTAGCCGGGCACCGACGGCACCACCACGTGAAACGCCTGCGCCGGATCCCCGCCGTGGGCGCGCGGGTCGGTCAGCGGACCGACCAGTTCGGTGAACTCGACCACGGAGTTCGGCCAGCCGTGCGTCAGCAGCAGCGGCAGCGCGTCCGGCTCCGGTGAGCGGACGTGCAGCAGGTGCACGTCCAGCCCGCCGATCTCGGTGACGAACTGGGGGAACTCGTTCAGCCGCGCCTCGTGCGCCCGCCAGTCGTATCCGTCCGCCCAGTGCTCGGCCAGCTCGCGGAGGTAGTCCAGCGGCACCCCGCGACTCCAGCCGGTGCCGGGCACCGGGCGGGGCCACCGGGTTCGGGAGAGCCGCTCACGCAGGTCGTCGAGGTCAGATTGCGGGATGTCGATGCGGAATGGCGTCATGCCGGGCACGTTACGGGTCATGTAGGTCAGGTTCTGACACACATCGCTGGCATTCTGGAGCCATGTCCGACACCCCCGCCCGGCTGCTGGGCCTGCTGTCGCTGCTGCAGACCCCGCGCGAGTGGCCCGGCAGCGAACTGGCCACCCGTCTCGGCGTCAGCCTGCGCACCATCCGCCGCGACGTCGAGCGACTCCGCGACCTCGGCTACCCGGTGCAGGCCACGATGGGCGCGATCGGCGGATACCGCATGGTCGCCGGCAAGGCCATGCCGCCGTTGCTGCTCGACGACGAGGAGGCGGTCGCCATCGCACTCGGTCTGCGGACCGCCGCCAGTCACGCGGTGGTCGGCATCGAGGAGGCGTCGCTACGGGCGCTGGCGAAGCTCGAACAGGTTCTGCCGTCCCGGCTGCGCCACCGCGTCAGCACGCTGGGGGCGGCCACCGAACCGCTGCTCACCTGGAGCCGGCCGATGGTCGACCCCGAGCACCTGAGCGCTCTGGCCGCCGCCGTCACCAACCGCGAGCAGTTGCGGTTCACCTACCGTCGGCGCGACGGCGTCGACAGCGAGCGGTTGGTCGAGCCGTACCGGCTGGTGTCGGCGGGCCGCCGCTGGTACCTGGTCGGCTACGACAACGACCGGGTCGACTGGCGGATGTTCCGGGTCGACCGGATCACCGACCAGCGGACCACCAGGACGCGCGTCGCGCCCCGCCCACTGCCGGCCACCGACGCCGCGGCGTTCGTGACGGAGAAGTTGCTGGAGTTGACGCCGGTCTACCGCGCTGTGGTGACCCTGCACGCACCGGTCGAGCGGATGGCCGGCCCGCTCGGCGGCTCCCCGGTCGACCTGGAGCCGATCGACGCCGGCAGCTGCCGGCTGCACAGTCACGCCGACACCCTGGAGTGGCTGGCGTGGCGCCTGCTGACCCTCGGCTGCGAGTTCGAGGTGCACGAGCCGCCGGAGCTGGTCGCGTACCTCCGTGAGGTCGGCGGGCGGGCGACCCGGGCAGTCGGCTCCCGGCCCGGGTAGGTCGGCCCTCGGCGGTGGCACAGGTGTTCGCCGTACGCTCGAACGGCCGATGGCAACGGCGGAAACGGCCAACGAGCCACACAACGGGGGAAATGGGCGCGGTGCAGGCGGATGCGGAGCTGGTCCTACTCGCTCAGGCGGGAGACGCGGCGGCGCTGGGAGTGCTGCTGGCGCGCCACGAGGCCGCGATGCGCGCCGTCGCCCTGAGCCTGCTCGGCTACGGGCCGGACGCCGACGACGCCGTGCAGGACGCGATGGTGGTGGCGCTGCGCCGCGTCGGTGAGGTGCGCGACCCGGCCGCCGTCGGCCCGTGGCTGCGGGCCATCGTCCGCAACAACGCCCGGATGGCGCTGCGGGCGCCCCGACCGGTCCCGGTCGCCGAACCGGAGTGGTTCGCCCGCCCCGCCGACACGCCCACACCCGAGGAGGCGCTGGACCGCGGCGCGATGCGCGACTGGGTGTGGCACGCCATCGACGCGCTGTCCGAGCCCGACCGGATGGTGACCCTCCTGCGCTACTTCAGCGACGCCTCCTCGTACGAGCAGATCGCCGCCGTGTGCGGCGTGCCCGTGGGCACCGTCCGCAGCCGCCTCAGCCACGCCCGTCGCGCGCTCGCCGGCGGCCTCCGGACGGCGGCGACCGCCGCGCACGCCGACGTCGGCGCGTCGAGCGACGCCCGGTGGCGCGAGGGCCGCGACATGATCGCGACGGCCATGCGCGGCGACTTCGACCGGGTGGTCCGGGAGAGCTGGTGGCCGGACGCCGAGATGCTCGCCCCGGGTGGCCTGCGCGGCGGCATCGACCTGGCGATCCACGGGATGACCAAGGACCTGACCGACGGGGTACGGCAGCGGCTGCGCAACGTCGTGGCCAGCGGTGACGTGGTGATCTGGGAGACCGACCTGATCAGCCCACCGGACGACCCGGAGCACTGCCCTCCCGGTGCGCTGTGGCTGCAGGTGCTGCGCGAGGGGCGGGTGCGCCAGCTCACCCTCTTCCACCCGGTCGCGGCACGGGAGACCGGCCGGCCGGCGGCCGTCTGAGAAAACTTTCCCGACCGAGCGAACTTTCCGATCGACCCGCGCATCTGGTCCGCGTCAGTCACCAGTTGCCGTGCCGGCACACGCCGCACGGGTCACGCATCGGGAGATGGTTCATGAGTTCCACCAGCCACGAGGTCACCGTCGACGGCGTCCGGCAGGTCTACCACGTCGCCGGCAGCGGCCCGGTGTGCGTGGTGCACTCCGGGGGCCCCGGCATCGAGTGGGCCTACCTGCGGATGCCGAGCCTCGAAGAGCACTTCACGTTGGTGTACGTCGAGCCGGTCGGCACGGGCGCCTCCGGGCGGCTCGACAACGCCGCCGACTACCGGCTCGACACGTACGTCCGGTTCCTCGACGCCGTCGTCGACCACCTCGGCGAGCCCCGGGTCCACCTGCTCGGCCACTCGCACGGCGGTTTCGTCGTCCAGCGGTACGCGCTGGCGCACCCGGACCGGGTCGCCGGCCTCGCCCTGTACGACACCTCGCCCGTCACCGGCGCCGAGTTCTGGGCCGAGGCGATGGCCGGCCTCACGGCGTACCCGCTGAGGCACCCCGACCGGCCGGAGGCGGCGGACATCCCGGCCGCCTTCCAGCAGGCCGTCACCGCCACCGACGACGAGGCGCTCAGCGCCGGCCTGCGCGCGGCCCTGCCGGTGTACTTCGCGGACTTCTGGTCCCGGAAGTCCGAGTTCGCCCCGTTCCAGGCGGCGGTGCGGGCCTGGTCGGCACCGGCGGGTGCGCAGGACCCGACGCCCTTCGACGTCCGGGAGAGCCTCGCCGAGATCACCGTGCCGGCCGTGGTGATCGTGGGGGCGCACGACTTCATCTGTGGCCCGCGCTGGGCGCAGCAGTTGCACGAGGGCCTGAAGGACTCGCGTCTGGTGCTGCTGGAGCACAGCGGGCACTTCGGGCACATCGAGCAACCGGCGGAGTTCACCCGCGCCGTGGTGGAGCTGCTGGAGCGCTGACCGGCGGGCGGCCGTAGGGTGGTCTGATCGCTGCACCGTGAGGAGGAGGAGACCACCGTGAGCCAGACCGAACGGATGGATTCCGTCGAGGATTGGAACGTGGCCGAGGACGACGGGGTCCTGGACGCCTCCGACACCCTGGACGACGACCGCGTCAGCGACCCACTCGACACCGGCATCATCGCCGAGGACCACTGGACGGGAGCGAACCGGTTCGGCACCACGCCCGCCGAGGAGCGTGCGGGCGAGTCTCTGGAGCAGTACCTCGCCCAGGAGGAACCGGACACCGACCCGTACGCCGAGGGCGTCGACGACGAGGATGAGCTGACCCGGCGGGGATACGACCGCGAGGCGCGGGCGGGTCGCCTCGTCGCCGACGACGAGGGCCTCGGCGAGGACGAGCAGGCCGAGTCGGTGGCGTGGGACGTCGGCATCGATGGAGGCGCCGCCAGCGCCGAGGAGGCCGCGATGCACCTGGTCGAGGACCCGAACGGGCCCGGGGACGGCCCGCTTCGCTGAATGCCGCTCCGCCGCGCTCGGCACCACGAGGGGTGCCGAGCGCGGCGGGTGGGCCGCTCAGTGGATGACGACGGGCGCCTTGACCAGCTCGCCCTGCTGGTCGTCGAGCGGCTGCGCGGGTTGGCGACGGCGCGGCAGCAGGGCGGCCGGGATGAAGGTGGCCAGCACCAGCGCGAACGCGACCCAGAACGTGGTGGCGAACGAGTTGGCGGCGAAGTCGAGGCCACGCTCGATGAGCGACGGGTCCACCGGCGTCTGCTGGAGCAGCTCCGGTCGCTGCTGGGCGGCGATGGCCAACCCGGCCTCGGTGACGGGCTCGCCGCTCGGGTCCACCAGGCCGGGGATCGGCCGGGAGCCGTTCAGCTCGTTGGTGAGGATCACCGACATCACCGCGGCGCCGATCGAGCCGCCGATCTGCTGAAGGATGTTGACCAGCGTCGAGCCGCGTGCCACGTCGTGGGCCTGCAGCGTCCGCAACGCCGACGTCATGATCGGCATCATCGTGCCGCCCATGCCCAGACCCATCACGAACAGCGAGCCGCCGAGCAGCCAGTACGAGGTTTGCGGGTCGACCTGGGTGAAGCTGAAGAACCCGGCGACGATGAGCGCCAGCGCGAACGGGACGGTACGACCGATCGGCACCCGGTCGGCCAGCATGCCGGCGATCGGCATGGTCATCATCGCGCCGATGCCCTGGGGGGCCATCAGCAGACCGGCGGTCAACGTCGTCTCGCCGCGCACCTGCAGGAAGTAGCTCGGGAACAGCAGCCCGGCGCCCATGAACGCGATGATGAAGACGAACAGGGTCACCGAGGCGATGGTCAGGTTGCGGTTGCTGAATAGCCGCAGGTCGAGCAGCGGGTGCCGGGGCTTGAACGAGTAGAGCACGAACGCCACCACCAGCGCGGCGCCGACCAGCATCGGCCCCCACACCTTGGCCGCGGCGAAGGTGCCCGCCTCGGGCAGCGACGAGACACCGTAGAGGAACAGCGCGAGCCCCGGGGAGAGCATCAGCATGCCGACGAAGTCGAACGACTCGGACGGCTCGGGTGCGTCCTTCGGCAGCGCCATCTGCGCGTAGATCAGGGCGATGACGCCGATCGGCAGGTTGATCAGGAAGATCCAGTGCCAGCTCGCGGTGTCGATCAGCCAGCCGCCGAGGATCGGGCCACCGATCGGCCCGAGCAGCATCGGAATGCCGAGGACGGCCATCAACCGGCCGATCCGGTGCGGGCCGGCCGCCCGGGTCATGATGGTCATGCCCAGCGGCATGAGCATGCCGCCGCCGAGGCCCTGCAGGACGCGGTAGCCGATCAGCTCGCCGATCGTGTCGGCGGTGGCGCAGAGCCCCGAGCCGATGGTGAACAGGGCCAGCGCCACCATGTAGAGGCGTTTGGTGCCGAACCGGTCGGCCGCCCACCCGCTGAGCGGGATCACCGTGGCCAGCGCGAGGGTGTAGGCGGTCATCGTCCACGCGACGCGGGCGTACGACGCGTCGAACTCGCTCTGGAACGTCGGGATGGCGACGCTGACCACCGTCACGTCGAGGATCGACATGATCGCGCCGAGGACGACGACGCCCGCCACCTTGAGCACCGCAGCGTCGAGCTTGTCCGATGTCGCGATTGATTGCTGGGTCACAAACTCTCCTGAAGTCGGTTGAGCAGGCGTTCGGTGGGCGGTGGCGGCGGTGCCGCGCCTACCAGGCGCGGGGGGCGACGCGCCAGGACGACGACGCGCGGAGGAAGACTAACCGCCAGCTGTGACGATTCGCCGCCGGATTTCGTGACGGCCCGGCCGCGTATCCGATCGGCCGTGCGACTGTGGCCGGACGTCGGGGTGGCAATCAGCCGGCGGAGCCGCGAGCTAGGGCAGGTTGCGCGGTCAGGACAGCCCGGTGAGGCCCGGGATCGGCTGTGCGGCGGCCCCCTGGTCACTCGATCGGCCTGCTGACGGGGGTGATCGTTCTGTGCTGGTGGTGCAGGTGCCGGTGATGATGGCCGGAGAGCAGGACGGCGTTTGTGAGGCTGGTGTCGCCGCCGTCGGCCCAGTAAGGCATTACCACGACGCTTCAGGCCGCCTGGCGGAGGGCGAGTCCGAGCCCAGGTGCCCATCGCCATGAGGGACGCGGCAGAATTGCGGGATGACCAGCGAGAGTGCAAACGCCCCCGTTGCCTTCGTATCGCACGCCAGCGAGGACAAGGCCTCCTTCGCGGAGCCACTCAGCCGGAGGCTAGCGGCACTTGGCGTTCAGCCATGGCTAGACAAGTGGGAGATCAGGCCAGGGGACAGCCTCGTGCAGCGCCTGTTTGACGAAGGTTTGAAGACGGCTGACGCAGTCATTCTGGTGACGTCGAAGGACTCGGCTGAGAAGCGCTGGGTACGTGAGGAGCTAGACAGCGCGGCGGTGTCGCGAATCGAGAGAGGCACTCGTCTGATCCCGGTTCGCTTGGATGAGGTCGAGATGCCGGAGCCCCTGCGTCATCTCGTGTGGCTGCCAGCGGAGCGAACCTCGGAGTCCATCGATCGCGTCGCAGCCGAGATCGCCGATCTGCTTCACAACGTCTCCCGTCGACCGGTGGTGGGTGTGAAGCCTCGATACATCGAGATGACTTCCTCAATTCCCGGCCTCACCGCAGCCGACTCGTTCGTACTATGCGAGGCGATCAGACAGGCAATCGCCAACGGTCACCTCATCGCGCTGAGGTGGGGAGAGATTGAGGAACGCGCGAAGGAAGCTGGTATCCCGAACAGCCGAATTCTCGAGTCGGTACACGCGCTGGCCGAAGGCGACTATTTGGATGCGGACATCAGGAATGGCGGTGTGGTAATCCGCCTCAGTCTTACACCCTACGGCTTCGATGCCGGGATCGAAAATGTGGTACCGGACATCACAGAGATCAGGTACCGAATTATTGCAATCCTAGCCAACGGGCCGCAGACGGGTGGCCAGACAGCAGACTCGCTCGCGCAAGATGTAGGAAGCGAACCACTGGTAGTAGACCAGGTGCTCAAGGAACTGGAGTCGCGCGACCTTGTGGCGGCGTTCAGGGCGCTGGGTGGACTGGTAAAGGTGCACCGAGTCAGCCCGACCGTCGGCCGGCTTCTGGAAGGTTGAGCGAGTCTCCGTCGGTTTGCCGCATTCGCATGACTCAGAAATAGCCGCCTCCGGCGGCCCCGCTTTGTCCCGAATCTGATGGCGGCGGACGATTAGGTCGTCGTCCGCCGCTTCTTTAGCTAACAGCCAGAACCACCGGCCAACGCCACCGATCGGGAGACTGACTGACCGTCAGCGATAAAGGCGACGTAATCGGCAACCTAGATCAGTATAGGCCGCCTACGCGGCCGGGCTAGTTTGCGAGAGGAAGGAAGGGCCGCAGCCTAAGCGCGATCTTGTCGGTCTCTTCGACGCTGAGTTCAGGAACAGTTTCCCAGTCGGTTCCGCCGTCAGGAAGAGTGCCGGCGACATGGAAGTGAACATGAGGAATCGTCTGATGCGCAGGCACGCCGTTATTTTGCCAGACCGCGATACCTGGGCTGCGTTCGGCTTTATCGATGATGCGAGCCGCAACGAGTAGGCCCTCCATCAATGCAGATGGCTCATCCGCCTGGAGATCCAAAAGCGTAGGACGGTGACTAGTCGGAACTACGAGAAGGTGAGAAAGCCCACGTTGCTCCCGAGTGACTAGGATCGCGTAAAGGCTTGCTCGATGAAGGACCGTAAAAGGTCGTTTGCCAAAGAGGTAGTCGCAAAATGCGCATGGATCCGCTACGGGAACATCAATACTTCCGGACGCCATCTCTACTCCCGGAGAGATCGTAAGAATGCCTGTATTTCAAGCATGTCGAGGCTCTCGGAGTCCTCGGGACGCACCACGATATCGAGGCGATCACACACCTTAGCGTGACGTGACGCAAGAATGAAGGAGAGGGCGATGAAGCGAACGGAGTCCTGCGCCGGAAGGATCTGCGATATCCGCGATTGCCCACCACCAATAATGGGGGTTGCCACCGGATCGCCGTTCGTACGAGCGCGGACCTCGTCCCAAAGATTGTTCAGACTTCGCCAGAGCCCATCGATTGTCGCACTCGCTTGGTTGCGTAAATCCATTGAGCTGTAGGCCACGCAAAAGAAGTGTCGGCGATTTTGCCGAATCGTCGCTACCGTGCCCGTGGCATAAGTGGTGGTCTTTCCGGGCTTTTTAATGTTGCCTTCAGGCCGAATTGCACTGAGGGCCGCCGCCAGTTCAGCATCTAGGGCGCTGCGGTCATGGCCGAACACCTTCTCTAGGAACTGGCCTTGAATGCTGGTGGCACTGATGACCTGGGGCACGTCGGTGTCAAAGCTGGTCGTCATTCCGATGACCAGGTTCGACTGCTCGTCAAAGATATCCCCTTCGACGATCCGAATCATCGTCTTCGGTTTCGAGTACTGTTGCTCGACAGGACGTGGCCAACATCTCCACGTTGCATACAGCAAGGCGGCCACAAGGACAATGATGGCGGTAGGAGCCTCCACCTTGGAGATTGCATTAGGCTCGATGACGTCGTAGATCCCGAAAAGTACTGCCATAACGCCAATGCCCGCGAATGCATTGACGGCGAATGCCCTCCAAAATCGTGGACGAGAGATGTCCCGCAGGATGCTAATCCTCACAGGCCCAATTTCTTGTACACTTCGGGCTTATAGTGGTAGGCGCCCACCTTGGAGCTATTCGCAAACCCCGGAACGTAATTGTCCAACGCGTGCGCAATGATTTTGGGTTGGAAGGAAACTGACATGGTGTAGTAATCGGCTTCAAGTAGCGGGCTCGGAATGAAGGCGTTATCACCTTCCCTATTCCCATCCAGATTGGCAACCACGACGGGCAGGTTGAGTTCGAGGATCAAATCGATCTCATAAGCGAGGAAGGATTTCCCGTCACTGCCCTTCTTCTTCCCCGTGGTGGTGCCGAGCAGAACGATCTGCTTGGCGTTCTTTATCCGCTCGCGAAGCCTGCCCTTGATAGTCTCTCGAGTGCTCGTATCGCGGGCAACGTACAGGGCGTGGGCATCGAAGAAGGAGAAATCAATCTTCTGGTTCTCTTTCCACGCCTGCATAAGACGATAGCTGTTAATGTCTTCGCTCGCGAAGGCGACATAGGTCTTATTTCGGTAGCTCATAAGGTGCATGCTCCATCATCAAGCTATTCGATCATCGGGACGACGCTCCGCATCGGAGCCGAGGCAATCTACTCGACGACGGTGAGGCTTTGGCCGAGACACGCTGATGCGGGCTTCATGCGCCAGGGAATCATCGATAAGTAAGCAAAACTTCCAGACCCCCAACCGGACATGAAGTGGGGTGGCAACCAGTTCAGAACCGGTGTGTCCCCGGTGGCTGCTTGACCCCTTCCTGGGGTCCCCGCTGGGGCGTACGCGGCTATCCGCAGCTGGCCGGGTCCCGGCCCGAGGCGGTGGCCGGCGGTGATGGAGTCGATCCTGCGGGTGCAGTCCGGGCTGGCCAGCCGCGATCTGGTGCTGTTGGGTTGGCTGGCCGATCAGGGGGTGCTGACCACCGACCAGATCGCCGCCGCCCTGTTCCCGTCGGTCAACTTCGCCCAACGCCGTCTGCACGTGGTGCGCGACTGCCTTCATCGGTGCACTATGGCATCCGGCTGGGTGTCGGCGCTGCCCCGGACGATCCGCGAAGCTCATGATCGGCAGGACATGCCCTGGGCCGCGCCGCCCGGCCTGCCGATCACCTGGGCCCGGCCAACCCGAAGTGAGGTCTTGCTCGTCTAAGCCGTGACCACTGGCACGGCGGCGGTGAGCGCCCAGTCGTGCCCGATGTCGGCGGCCGCGCGCAGCAACCTCGGAAGGTGCTCCTCGCGCAGGGTCTCCAGCGAGGTCTCGGCGGCGTGCACTGTCACGTTGATGGCGGCGACGACCCGCCCGTCGCCGTCGCGTACGCCGGTGGCGACGGACCGGATTCCCGGTGCCAGGTCCTGGTCGGCGAGCGCCCAGCCCTTGGCCCGGACCTCGCGCAGCACAGTGTCGAGGTCGCCCGGTGCGGGTTGCCAGCGCGGCGTGATGCCGGAGCGGCTGGGCTCGGCGAGGACGGTCGCCAGCGTCTCCGGTGGGAGGGCCGCGAGCAGCACCTTGCCCATCGACGTCGCGGGTGCCGGGAAGCGGGTGCCGATGGTGACACCCAGCGTGACGATCTTGGGTACGGCTACCCGGGCGACGTAGACGATGTCGCTGCCGTCGAGCTGGGCCATCGAGGTCGACTCGTTGGTCTGCGCGACCAGTTTCTCCATGTGCGGCCGGGCCACGTCCCACATGTTCAGCGCGTTGACGTACGCCATCCCCAGTTCGAGGACGCGCGGGGTGAGGGCGTGGCCACGGCCGACCGCGCGGACGTAGCCCAGGGACTCGAGCGTGATGAGGATGCGCCGGACGGTGGGCCGGGCCAGGCCGGTGGCTGCGGCGATCTCGCTGAGCGTGGTGGACGGGCAGCCGGGACGGAAGGAGCGC
The DNA here is from genome assembly GCF_052601155.1 of Micromonospora yongxingensis. Classification (NCBI taxonomy): domain Bacteria; kingdom Bacillati; phylum Actinomycetota; class Actinomycetes; order Micromonosporales; family Micromonosporaceae; genus Micromonospora; species Micromonospora yongxingensis. The sequence continues at coordinate 157,015 of NZ_JBQXEO010000006.1, read as the reverse complement.
AGGACGTCGAGCCCACGGGCGAGAGCCTCGATGAAGTCGGGTCCGGCGCCCCTTCCGTTGTCACTCATGCCTCAATGCTTCCATTGCGCCGAGCCGGCGTCCCACTCGGTGTACTGGTACGGGTTCTCCAGGATGGCGGTCTCGGGGACGTCCGGGTTCATGCCCCGCTGCCACGCCTCCTCCCCCATCGTCTCGCGGAGGTTGTCGATGGTGGCCGCCACCGTCGACCGCGCGGCGGCGAGGTCGACGCCGACGAGGCGGCCGTCGCGCTTGACGACCCGGCCGCCCACCAGCACGGTGTGCACGTCGCCACGCTGGGCCTGGAAGACGACGTGACCGTGCGGGTTCAGGATCGGGAACATCACCGGCGAGGCGTCGTTCTTGATCAGGACGACGTCGGCCTGCCGGCCGGGGGTGAGGGCGCCGATCGCGGCGTCCATACCGAGGGCGCGGGCGCCGCCACGGGTGGCCCACTCGACGACCTGCTCGGCGCGCAGGTGGCAGTGGGTGATGGTCTCCTGCTTGGCGTGCGCCTCCAGGTGCTCTCGCGAGCGGTCGGCGCCGAGCGTGGTCCGCATCGCCGAGAAGAGGTCACCGCTCCACCACACGCTGGTGTCCATCGACAGCGACACCGGGATGTCGTGGTGGCGCAGCTGCCAGGTGGGCGGGTAGCCCTGCCCGGCGCTCTGCTCGCTCTCGGTGGAGACGGAGACGGAGCCACCGGTGGCGGCGATGCGGTTGTACGAGTCGTGGGTGAGCGTCGCCGCGTGCACGTAGACGGTCGAGGGGTTCATGAAGCCGTTCTCGTGCATGAGCCGGATGCCGTCGTCGTTGGTGGCGCCCCACACGCCGGCGTGCGTGGTCACCGCGGCGCCCAGTTCCCGGGCCACCTCGAAGGCGGCGCGCTCGGGGAAGGCGGGGTCGCCGGTGACGTCGAACGCCATCTGGAAGCCGGCCAGCTTGCCGCCGTCGATCCGGCGGCGGTGGAAGTCGCGGAACTCCGGCGAGGCGGCCCATTCCCACGGGCCCTGCTGGATGTTGCCGTAGGCGAGCACGAACCGTCCGGGCACCGCCTCGAGAGCGTCGACGGCCGCGTCGGCGTGGTCGGGTGTCTGCAGGCCGTGCGACCAGTCCACGGTGGTGGAGACACCGGCGTCGATCGCCTCGATCGCGCCGAGCAGGTTGCCGGCGTACACGTCCTCGGGCCGGAACAGCTTGCCGGACTCCAGGTAGTACCAGACGAAGTACTGGGTCAGGGTCCAGTCGGCGCCGTACCCCCGCATGGCCGTCTGCCACATGTGCCGGTGGGTGTCGACCATTCCCGGCATGAGGATGCCGTCGGTGGCGTCGATCTCCAGGGCGTCGTCGGGAGCGGTGAGGCCGACGCCGACCTCCGCGATCCGGCCGTCGATGACCAGCACGTCAGCGCCGGGCAGCACCGTGTGTGCGTCGTCCATGGTGAGAACCAGGCCGTTGCGGAAGACCACCGGCCGGTCGGTTGCGCTCATCGCCACCCATTCCTTTCGGGCACGAGGGTTCGGACTGATGTCCGCTGTGCGGCCAGCCCCGAGTGGCGCAAGTGTGGTACCGGTCACGAGTCGTGTCAAGAGCGTGTTTCCGGGCAGTGAATCGAGCGTTGACACGCCCGGTGCGGTGACGCAAGCTGTCTCGGCGGACATGTGTCCGCAGAACGGGCGGAAACATGGTGCAGCAATCGACGGGGCCCCTGGCCGGCCTGCTCGTCGCGGACTTCTCCCGGATCCTCGCCGGGCCGTACGCGACGATGCTCCTGGCGGACCTGGGCGCACAGGTGATCAAGGTGGAGAGCCCCGGTGGCGACGACACCCGCACCTGGATGCCGCCCACCCGCGACGGCGTCTCGACGTACTACCTCGGCATCAACCGCAACAAGCGGTCGGTCGCCCTGGACCTGAAGAACCCGGACGACCTGACGGCCGCGCAGGAGCTGGCCCGCCGCGCCGACGTGATGATCGAGAACTTCCGGCCCGGCGGCCTCGCCCGGTTCGGCCTGGACTACGACACCGTCACCGCCGGCAACGACAGGATCGTGTACGCGAGCATCAGTGGCTTCGGCACCGGGGCCGGCGCCGACTTTCCCGGCTACGACCTGATGGTGCAGGCGATCTCCGGGCTGATGAGCCTCACCGGCGAGCCCGACGGGCCGCCGTACCGGGCCGGCATCTCCGTCTTCGACGTGATGGCCGGGCTGCACGCGAGCATCGGCATCCTCGCCGCGCTGCATCACCGGGGCGCGACCGGTAAGGGTCAGCACGTCGAGGTCAATCTGCTCAGCTCCGCGCTGTCCGGCCTGGTCAACCACTCCAGCGGCTACGTCGCCGGCGGCACCGTCCCGTTCCGGATGGGCAACGCACACCCCAGCCTCTTCCCGTACGAGCCGCTGCCCACCGCCGACGGCGAGCTGATCGTCATCGCCGGCAACGACGGGCAGTTCCGCAAGCTCTGCCAGGGGCTGGACCTGCCCGACCTGCCCGACGACCCACGCTTCGGACGCAACCAGGACCGCACGGCCAACCGCGAGCAGCTGCGACCCCTGCTCGTCGAACGCCTCGCCAAGCGCACCAAGGACGAGTGGTTCCGCGACCTGCTCGCCGCGGGTGTCCCCTGTGCCCCGATCAACACCATCGACGGCGGCGTGGCGCTCGCCCAGGAGCTCGGGCTCGACCCGGTGGTCGCCGTCGGCGACGTGCCCGGCGTCCGCAACCCCATCACCTTCTCAGACACCCCGGCCCGGTACGAGCTGCCGCCGCCCGGGCTCGACGAACACGGAGAGGAGATCCGCGTGTGGCTGAAGAGGTGAGCTTCCCGACCGGGATCGGCACGTCCGACCCAACCACCATCTCCCTGCTCGGGCAGGACCTGGCCGCCGACCTGATGGGCCAGGTCGGCTTCGGCGAGCTGGCGTACTGGCTGGTGGCTGGCCGCCGCCCCACCCGGGGTGAGGTACGGGTCTTCGAGGCGGTGCTGGTGGCGCTCGCCGACCACGGCTTCACCCCGACGGCCATCGCGGCCCGGCTGACCTACCTGTCCGCGCCGGAGTCGCTGCAGGGCGCGCTGGCCGCCGGCCTGCTCGGGGGCGGCTCCCGCTTCCTCGGCGTCACCGAGGACTGTGGTCGCTTCCTCGCCGACACGCTCGCACAGGCCGGCGACGTCACCGACTACGACGCGGTGGCGCTCGACGCGGTCACGCGGGCCAAGCAGGAACGCCGGCTGGTTCCCGGGCTCGGGCACCCCGTGCACAAGGAGCAGGACCCGCGCACACCCGTCCTGATCCGGATCGCCACCGAGGAGGGCCAGTACGGCCCGTACCTGCGGCTGTTCGAGGCGATCGGACGGGTGCACCCCCAGGTGCTCGGGCGGACCCTCCCGCTCAACGGCGCCGGCGTCTGCGGCGCGGCGCTCGCCGACCTCGGGCTTCCCGTCGAGATGCTGCGCGGTTTCGCCCTGCTGGCCCGCGCGGCGGGGCTGCTCGGGCACCTCGCCGAGGAGCGGCGGCGGCCGCTCGGCATGGACATCTACCGCACCGTGGACCGCAACGCCGTCTACGAGACCTGAGACCCCTCCACTGCAGCGAAAGGAGCGGAATGGCCACCGTCGTCGCGGTCATCGCCTCCACCCACCACCCCTTCTACTACCGGGCCAGCACGGCCACCGGCGAGGACCGGCCACCGTTCGCGGACGAGTGGACCAGCAAGATCCTGGCGTTCCGTGAGACGTTGACACGGGCCAGGCCCGACGTGCTGGTGATGGTCGGCTCGGACCACTTCCACCAGCTCTGGCTGGACAACATGCCGCAGTTCCTGGTCGGCAAGGCGCCCAGCTACGACGCCAACTGGTACAACGAGGAGCGCGAGTTCGGGCTGCCCCGGATGCTGCTCAAGGGCCAGGAGGACCTGTCCGGGCACATCCTGCGGGCCGGACTCGACTCCGGTTTCGACCTGGCGTTCAGCAACGAGCTGCGCATCGACCACAGCATCACCTGCCCGATCATCACGCTGCGGCCCGAGGCCGACCTGCCGATCGTGCCGATCTACACGAACATCTTCGCGCCACCGCTGCCGCAGCCGAAGCGCTTCGTCCAGCTCGGCCAGGCCATCCGGGAGATCGTCGAGTCGTGGCCGTCGCACCTGCGGGTGGCCGTCATCGGCACCGGCCACCTCTCGCTGGAGCTGGGCGGCCCCCGCCAGTTCGGCCCGCAGGGCCCGGACCCGGAGTTCGACCAGCGGGCCGTCGAGTGGATCGCCAACGGCGACCTCGACGGGTGCCTGCGCGAGGTGACGTTGGACAGCCTGCACTCGCCCGGCAACGCCACCCACGGCTTCATGGACTTCATGCTCATGATGGGCGTGGCCGGGGCTGGCGTGAAGGCCGACTACGTCGACACCCTCGACCTGTTCCACACCATGGAGGCGTACTTCACCTGGTACCGGAACGGAGCACCGGCGGCATGAGCAAGTACCTGCTGAACAAGTTCCTCTTCATGGTCGACCGCGACCCCGAGCTGGTCGAGCGCTACCGCAGCGAGCCGCGCGAACTGGTCGCCTGGTGGGAGGCCGAGTGCGCCAACACCGTGCTGAACTGCCACAGCGGCGAGGCGAGCACCTGGCTGCGCTTCGACGACGTCGAGCGGGAGGCCCTGGCCACCCACGACCACGTGAAGCTGTTCGAGCTGGGCGCGCATCCGTTCCTCACCCTGACCCTCTTCATCGCACTCTTCGAGAGGGACAACACCGAGCCGCTGGAGTACCAGAAGTCCTACGGCGCGCGGCTCGCCCACTTCGCGATGCCCTACCCGGACATCGCGACGTGATTCGCGCTGCCCTGCTCAGCGCCTGCGGCACTCCACCGACGATCGCCGAGCGGCCGGCCCCCGTGCCGGCCGACGGCGAGGTGACCGTCATTGTCGAAGCCGTGCCGATCACCCCGCTGGACGTGCTCTGCGCAAGCGGTACCAGCTACTTCGGCACGCCGGCGACCCCGTACGTGCCCGGGGTGCAGGGAGTCGGCCGGCTCACCGACGGCACCCCGGTGTGGTTCGGCACCTCGGCCGGGATGAGGTCCGGGGTGGACGGCAGCATGGCGAGCACCGTCGCGGTGCCGAGCGCCGACGTGGTGGCGCTGCCGCACGACGTACCTCTGACCCTGCTGGCGGCCCTGGGGCTCTCCGCCGTCGCCGCGCACGCTGCCCTGACCCACGCAGGTCGCCTCGCGGCCGGCGAACAGGTCGTCGTGCTCGGCGCCGGAGGTGTGGTCGGGCAGGCAGCCGTCCAACTGGCCCTGCTCGGCGGGGCACGCCGGGTGATCGCCGTGGCCCGCTCCGCCGCGGCGCGGGCCCGGGCCGAGGACCTTGGCGCCGCGGTCTCCATCCCGCTGCTCCCGGACGACAACGTGGCATCCGTGGCCGACCGGCTGCGACAGGCCGCCGACGGCCCCGTCGACCTCGTCCTCGACCCGGTCTTCGGCGTCCCCGCCGCGGCGGCACTGCGGGTGCTGCGCCCCGGTGGTCGTCTGGTCAACCTGGGCAGCGCCGCCGGCGCGACCGCCCCGATCGAGTCCGCGGTCCTGCGCAGCGGCTCGTTGCGAATGATCGGCTACACCAACAACGGGCTGTCGGCCGACCAGCGGGCGGCGTCGCTGACCGAGGTGGCCGGGCACGCGGCCGCCGGCCGGCTCACCGTCGACCACGAGATCGTGCCGTTCGCCTCGGTCGCGGACGCCTGGTCCCGGCAGGACGGCGGCACCGCGGCCGGCCGAGTCGTCCTGGCGCTCTGACCGGGCCCGGCCCCAGCCAGGGATCGCGAGTCCCTGGATGAACCGCACCTGGTTGGGGCTCGGCGCCGGTGCGACGGTCGGTCCATGACACCTTCCACCTACACCGTCACCGGTCACTGGATCGGTGGCGGGATCGTCGCCGGCTCGGCCGGCACCCTTCCCGTCGTCAACCCGGCGACCGGTGACATCGTCGCCGAGACCCCGGCCGGCACGGCCGCCGACGTCGACCGGGCGGTCACCGCCGCCCGCGCGGCGCTCCCCGGCTGGGCGACCACCACACCGCGGCAGCGGGCCGACGTGTTGCGCGCCGTCGCCGCCGGTCTCGCCGCCCGGCAGGAGGAGATCGCCGGAGCGATCACCGCCGAGATGGGCTCCCCGATCGCCATGTCCCGGACCGCCCAGGTGGGCTTCCCGGCCGCGGTGATCGAATCCGTCGCCGGACTGGCCGACGAGTTCGCCTGGACCGAGGAGGTCGGCAACTCGCTGATCGTCCGCGAGCCGATCGGCGTCGTCGGCGCGATCACGCCGTGGAACTTCCCGTTGCAGCAGGTCGTCTCCAAGCTGGCGCCGGCGCTGCTCGCGGGGAACACGATGGTCTTCAAGCCCTCCGAGAACGCCCCGCTGACCGCGCGGATCCTCGCCGAGGTCACCGCCGAGGCGGGCGTGCCGGATGGCGTCTTCAACGTCGTGTACGGCACCGGCGCGGTCGTCGGCGAGGCCATGTCCGCGCACCCGGACATCGACATGATCTCCTTCACCGGCTCCACCCGCGCCGGAAGGCGGATCTCGGTGGTGGCCTCCGAAACCGTCAAGCGGGTCGCGCTGGAGCTGGGCGGCAAGGGCGCCACCATCATCCTCGACGACGCCGACCTGCCGACGGCGGTTGGCAAGGGCGTCATGATGGCGTTCGCCAACGGCGGGCAGGTCTGCGGCGCCTGGCCGCGCATGCTGGTGCCCGCCTCCCGTCAGGACGAGGTCGTCGCGCTGGCCGTCGAGGCGGCGAAGCAGTACACCGTGGGTGATCCGACCGACGAGGCGACCGGGATCGGCCCGTTGGCCTCCGAGGCGCACCGGCAGAAGGTCGTCGGTTACATCGAGCGGGGCATCGCCGACGGCGCCCGGCTCGTGTTCGGTGGCCCGGACCGGCCGGAGGGCCTGGCGAAGGGCGCCTACGTCCAGCCGACGATCTTCGCGGACGTCGACCCGACCTCCGTGATCGCCCAGGAGGAGATCTTCGGCCCGGTGCTGACGATCATCCCCTACGCCGACGAGGAGGAGGCGGTCGCCATCGCCAACGGCACGCTGTACGGGCTCACCAGCGGCGTCTTCGGCGAGCCGGAGCACGCGCTGGCGGTCGCCCGGCGGCTGCGGGTGGGTCAGGTGGACGTGAACGCCGGTCAGTGGAACCCGCTGGCCCCGTTCGGCGGCTACAAGCAGTCCGGCAACGGCCGCGAGTTCGGCCGGATGGGCCTGGAGGAGTTCCTGGAGACCAAGTCCATCCAGCGCTGAGCGCCGGACAACCGCCCGCCCGCACCGTCGGTTGGGTCCGCCCGCTACCGCACCCTCTGCGCTCTTTGCTCTGCTTCACCGGGCGCACCACCTCCTGTCCGGATACCGGACGTCCGGTGTTGCGTGGGGTGAAGCAGAGCAAAGGCGCGGTGCAGGGGGTCGTCTCCTCGGGGCGCGGAACCCGTGCAGGAACATCGCACCCGGGCTCGCGGGTTGCACTCGACGTGCCGGTCACCGCCGGCAACCCACCGATCGGAGACACCGTGGACCGCGCCCAACTCGCCAGCTTCCTGCGGACCCGCCGCGAGGCGCTCCAGCCCGAGGACGTGGGGCTGCCGCGGGGCCAGCGACGGCGTACCGGAGGGTTGCGGCGCGAGGAAGTCGCCGCGCTGAGCGGGATGTCCACCGACTACTACAGCCGGCTGGAGCAGCAGCGCGGGCCGCACCCCTCCGAGCAGATGCTCGCCGCCCTGGCCCGCGGCCTGCGGCTCTCCCTCACCGAGCGGGACCACCTGTTCCAGCTCGCCGGGCACGCCGTCCCGCACCGGACCGTCCGTGCCGACCACGTCAACCCGGGCATGATGCGGATCCTCGACCGGCTGCAGGACACCCCCGCCCAGGTGGTGAACCACCTCGGCGAGACCCTGGCACAGACCGCGCCGGCGATCGCGCTGCTCGGCGACGAGACCCGACACACCGGGCTGGACCGCAGCCTGCACCACCGCTGGTTCACCGACCCGCAGACCCGGCGGATGCACCCGGCGCAGGACCACGCGACGCAGAGCCGGCTCCTCGTGGCACACCTGCACGCCGCGTACACCCGTGACGGCCGCGGCTCGCGGGCGGCGGCGATCGTCGAATCCCTGCTGGCCACGAGCGACGAGTTCGCGCAGCTGTGGCGCGAGCACCCGGTGCCGGGCGGCTACTGCCCGCCCAAGCACTACCTGCACCCCGAGGTGGGGCCACTGGAGCTGCACTGCCAGACCCTGGTCGATCCCGACCAGTCCCAGACGCTGCTGGTCTTCACCGCCGTACCCGGGTCGGAGAGCGACGAGAAGCTGCGGCTGCTCTCCGTCATCGGCGCGCAGCAGGTCTGAGACGGCTTCCGTCAGCTCTTCAGGAACGCGAGCAGGTCCTTGTTGACCTGGTCCTGCATCGTCGACGTGATGCCGTGCGGGGCACCCGGGTAGTAGATCTCCTTGGCGTTCGCGACGAGCTGCGCGGTCTTGTGCGCCGAGTCCTTCACCGGCACGATCTGGTCGTCCTCGCCGTGCATGACCAGCGTCGGGATGTCGAACTTCGCCAGGTCGTCGCGGAAGTCGGTCTCGGAGAACGCCTTGATGCTCTGGTACGCGTTCCACAGGCCGGACTGCATGCTCCACAGCCAGAACTGGTCGAGGATCCCCTTGGACACCTTCGCGCCCGACCGGTTGGCGCCGTAGAACATCAGGGCCAGGTCCTGGTAGAACTGCGACCGGTCGGCGAAGAGCTGGGCCCGCAGGTCGTCGAAGGCGCTGATCGGCAGGCCCTCCGGGTTGTCCGGGCTCTGCACCATGATCGGCGGTACGGCCGAGATGAGCACGGCCTTGGCCACCCGCCCCGTGCCGTGGCGGCCGATGTAGCGGGCCACCTCGCCACCCCCGGTGGAGTGACCGACCAGCGTGACGTCCCGCAGATCCAGCGCCTCGATGACCGCGGCCAGGTCGTCGGCGTACCCGTTCATGTCGTTGCCCGAGCGGGGTTGGCTGGACCGGCCGTGGCCGCGACGGTCGTGCGCGACCACCCGGAACCCGTTCTGGACGAGGAAGAGCATCTGCCCGTCCCAGGCGTCTGCGCTCAGCGGCCAGCCGTGGGAGAAGGTGACGACCGGTCCCTCGCCCCAGTCCTTGTAGTAGATGTCGGTGCCGTCCTGCGTGGTGAGGTAGCTCATGCCGATGCCTCCTGGTCATGGGACGGGAATCGGACGGACGGCTGCGGCAGGCCCGGTCCTTTCCCGATGCTAGGTGCGACCACCAGAGGGCCGGGCGACATCGCCCGAATGCGCGTCACGGCCGCGGGTACGCGTGATCCACGAAGTGGGCGAATGACCGACCCGATCCGATTCCCCACCAAGATCGCCGTGCTGCTCCGCAACGACCTGGTGGGCTGGCAACGGCTGAACGTCACCGCCTTCCTCGTGAGCGGTGTGGCGAACGCCGAGCCGGAGCTGCTCGGCGAGGAGTACCGCGACGCCGACGACGCCGCGTACCTGCCGATGTTCCGCCAGCCGGTGCTGGTCTTCGCCGGCGACCGGGCGGTGCTCTCCGCCGCGCACGCGCGAGCGCTCGGCCGGGGGCTACGCCTCTCGATCTTCACGTCCGAGCTGTTCGCGACCGGTAACGACCGGGACAACCGGGCCGCCGTGCGGGCGGTCGGCCGCGACAAGCTCGACCTGGTGGGGTTGGCGCTGCACGCCCCGGCACCGTGGTGGACAAGGTGCTCAAGGGCGCGACCATGCACGCCTGACCACGTCGGGGGACGGAGCACAGCACCGTGCACTGGCTGTTCAGGTGACGTTCCGGTGGGGGTTCCACTGTGGTGATCGGCGGGCGCTTGCATCGGCCCGGCGGTAACGGCCGCCGACTTGATGCTGGAGGCAATGTGCGTACCACTTCCACAAAGGCCCGGGCCGTCGCGTCCGCGGCGGCGGCGATCTCGCTGCTCGCGGCGGCGCCGGCGCTCGGGGCGCCGGCGCACCCGACCCCCGGACACGCGGGCACGGGGGCGAGCTGCGCGCCGGACGCCTCGCTGCTCGGCTTCTCCGACGCCCTCGACAAGACCACCTTCCGAGGCACCTCCGTCGCCGGCCTCTCCGCGCTGACGGTCGCCCGCCCGGGCCGCGCCCTGGCGCTGGTGGACAACATCGGCACCACTCCCGCGCGGGTCTACGAGCTGGGCCTGGACACCGACCGGCGCCGAGTGGACGTGGGTGTCCGCGACGTCACCGTGCTCACCCGCCCGGATGGCACGCCGTACACCGGCGCCGACTTCGACGGTGAGGGGCTCATCGCCGAGCGAGGCGGGGCCACGATCCTGGCCAGCTCGGAGCGGGAGCCGTCGATCCGCCGGTTCCGGCTCTCCGACGGTCGCGAGATCGCGTCGCTGCCGGTGCCGGACCGGTTCCAGGTCGCCCCGGCTGGCGAGGCCGCGGTCAACCAGACCTTCGAGGCACTGGCCACCACGCCGGACCATCGGGTGCTCTACGCCGGCATGGAGGGCCCGCTCGCCGCGGACGGTCGCGACGCTGAGGGCCGCGGCCGGCACCGGATCATCCGGTACGACGGCCGCGAGGGTGGAACGTACGTCCCGACCCTCCAGTACGCCTACCGGACGGACCCCGACCTCAGCCTGGTCGAGCTGATCGCGCTCGGCGACGACCAACTGCTCTCCGTGGAGCGCGGTTTCACCACCGGGGTGGGCAACACGGTCCGGGTGTACCGGGTCTCCGCCACCGGCGCGCCGGACGTCGCCGCCGCGCCGACCCTGTCGACGGTGACCGACCCGCGGGCCTGGCTCGGCAAGGAACTGCTGGTCGACGTCGCCAACTGCCCGCCGTCCGGCGCGACCACCAAGCAGCCGCAGCCCAACCCGCTGCTGGACAACATCGAGGGCGCCGCGCTCGGCAGCCACCTGCCGGGCGGCCGCCGCGAGCTGTACCTCATCTCCGACGACAACGGCAGCGCCACCCAGACCACCCGGGTGTACTCGCTGTCGGTGAAGCTGCGGCCCCAGGTGACGCTGCAGGACCGGGCGCTGTTGTCGGCGACCGCGTACCAGCCGGGCCCGATCTCCGGCACCCAGCTCGCCACGAACCCGGTCAACGGGATCACGGCGCCCTTCCCCGGCCAGCCCATTCCCGGCTTCTCCGCGGTGATCCCGGCCCAGCCGGGTGACCGCTCCGGCAGGCGGCTGCTCGCCATGCCGGACAACGGATTCGGCGCGAAGACCAACTCGGCCGACTTCCTGTTGCGGGCGTACGAGATCGAGCCGAACTATCACCGCCAGGGCGTGTCGGTCCGTGGGCACATCAGCTTCCGCGACCCCGACCACAAGGTGCCGTTCCCGATCGTCAACGGCGACACCCGGGATCGCCTGCTGACCGGCGCGGACTTCGACATCGAGTCGCTGGCCCGCGACGCGCGCGGCAACCTGTGGATCGGCGACGAGTTCGGCCCGAGCCTGATGCGCACCGACAGGACCGGAAAGGTGCTGCAGGCGCCGATCCCGCTGCCGGACGGGACCAGGTCCCCGCAGTCGCCGGATCTCGCCCCGGGTGAGACCCCGACCCTGCGTGCCAGCAACGGCTTCGAGGCGATGGCGGTCAGCGAGGACGGTTGGACCCTCTACCCGATCCTCGAAGGCGCCCGGGTCAACGACCCGGACCAGCGCCGCAGGGTCGTCTACGAGTTCGACGTACGGCACAACCGGTACACCAACCGCACCTGGTCGTTCCGGGTGGACGACCCGTCCCTGCTGGTCGGTGACGCGGCGGTGCTCGACGGCCGGCGGTTGCTGCTGATCGAACGGGACAACGGCATGGGCCAGCAGTCGCTGGTCAAGCGCCTGGTGGTGACCGACCTGGACGAGGTGGGCGCGGACGGCTACCTGCCGCGGCGGACCGTGGTCGACCTGATGCACATCGCCGACCCGAAGGGGGTCTCCACTCCGGCCCGCCCGGGCGAGTACGGCGTCGGCCCGCTCTTCTCGTTCCCCCTGCAGTCGGTCGAGTCGGTGCTGCCGCTCGGCGGTGACCGGGTGCTCGTCGCCAACGACAACAACTTCCCGGGCAACGACGGTCGCATCCCGGGGCGCGCGGACGACACGGAGCTGATCGTGATCGACGTGCCCGGCCTGCGGTAACCCACCTGGCCGAACGGCCCCCGGCGCGACCGCGACGGGGGCCGTTCGCGCACGCGGGTCATCGACGGCGGCAGGACATTGATATCGATGCGCGTGACTGTAATGATTAACAGACTTTACAGTTGTGTCGGCCGCCCGGAAGGACCCAGACATGGCGCGACGATTGGCCGGGGCCACTCCCGGCCGGCCCCGTATCCGATTGACGGCCGCGCTCGTCGCAGCCGTGCTCGCCGTACCGTCAAGCCTGGCGGTCGGCGCCTCGCCCGCCAGGGCGGCCGCGACCGGCGCCATCACTGGGTACGGCGGCAAGTGCGTCGACGTGGCCGGCGCGAACCCGGCCAACAACACCCCCGTGCAGCTCTACACCTGCAACGGCTCCGATGCCCAGCAGTGGACGGTGGCCGACGACGGCACGATCAGGGCGCTCGGCAAATGCCTCGACATCGCCGCCGGCAGCACCGCGAACGGAGCCCGGGCGCAGATCTACGACTGCAACGGCACCGGAGCGCAGCAGTGGTCGTCCAGCGCCGGGCAACTCGTCAGCCCGGCCTCCGGCAAGTGCCTCGACGCGACCGGCCCCAGCTCCGCCGACGGCACCCCGCTACAGATCTGGAGCTGCACCGGCACCGCCAACCAAGCGTGGACGTTGCCCACCGGCGGTGGCACCCCGCCACCGTCGGGCGGCTTCACACACCCCGGGGTGTTGGTCAGCCGGGGTCAGCTCGACTTCGTCCGCGGCCGGGTGCAGGCCGGAGCACAGCCGTGGGCGTCGGCCCACAACCAGATGATGAGCAGCCGGTACGCCTCCCTCTCGCGAACCCCCGCACCGCGCGCCGTGGTGGAGTGCGGCTCCTACTCCAACCCCAACAACGGCTGCACCGACGAGCGTGAGGACGCGATCGCCGCGTACACCGACGCGCTCGCCTGGTACCTCACCGGGGACGCCCGGTACGCGCAGAAGTCGATCCAGATCATGGACGCTTGGTCGGCCACGATCACCGCGCACACCGGCAGCAACGCGCCGCTGCAGACCGGGTGGGCCGCCTCGGTCTGGCCCCGGGCCGCCGAGATCATCAAGTACACGTACACGAGCTGGCCCAACGCCAACCGGTTCGCCACCATGCTGCGCACCGTCTACCTGCCGATGGTCCGCAACGGCTCGAACAGCAACGGCAACTGGGAACTGACCATGATGGAGGCGACGGTCGGCATCTCGGTGTTTTTGGAGGACCGGGCCGTCTACGACGCGGCGGTCACCCGCTTCCTCAACCGCGCCCGGGCCTTCGTCTACCTGCCCAGCGACGGCGCCCTGCCGTACACGATGCCCGGCAGCGGCCTGGACACCAGTGCGGAGATCATCGGGTACTGGCACGGCCAGTCCACCTTCGTCGCGGGCCTCGCCCAGGAGACCTGCCGCGACTTCGTGCACACCGGGTACGGGATCTCCGCCATCTCCCACGTCGCGGAGACCTCCCGCATCCAGGGACGGGACCTGTACCCCCAGGTCGGTGAGCGGTTGCGGCAGGCGCTCGGCCTCCACTCGCGTTACCAGCTCGGCGAGGCGCCGCCCTCCTGGCTCTGCGGCGGCAGCCTCACCCGCGGCCTGGGCCCGATCACCGAGGTCGGCTTCAACGCCATGAGCAACCGGTTGGGCCACGTCATGACCAACACGCAGACCCTCACGCTGCAACAACGCCCCGCCGGCAGCAACAACCTCTTCGTCGCCTGGGAGACGCTGACCCACGCCGGCAACCCCAACTGAGTGCGCCCCGGCGGGTCGGTGCCGAGCAACCCCGACACCGACCCGCCGCAACGCTCAGCCATCGGCTCCCAGGGCCACCACCGGGCTGACCCGCGACGCCCGCCGGGCCGGCAGCACCCCGGCCAGCGCGGTCAACGCGACCAGCGCCGCGAAGAGCCCGACCAGCGGCAGCACCGGCAGGGCCAGCGGCGCGTTGATCCCCAGCACCTGAACCGCCAACCAGGCGTACGGGACGCCGAGCAGCAGGCCGATGGTCGCCCCGATCACCCCGTACAGGCCGGACTCGACGGTCAGCATGCCGCCCAGGCCGGGCCGGGACAGGCCGACGGCGCGGAGCAACCCGGACTCGCGTATCCGCTCCACCACCGACAGCGCGGTCGTGGAGCCCACCCCGACCACCGCGATCAGCACCGTCAGGCTGACCAGGCCGACGGCGATCCAGAGCAGGCTGTTCAACACCTCGTCGTTGCGGTCCCGCTCGTCGGCGAGCACCGCGAGGCCCACCCCGTCGCTGCCACCGATCGCCTGCCGCAGCGCCTGCACCCCGGCGGTGCGGCCGTCCTCGCCGGAACGGGCCGCGTCGGCCAGCAGACCGCTGTACGCCTGCGGCGCGCCCAGCCGGTCGAGGTCGGCGCGATCGGTGAGGATGCCCGCGTACAGGGGGCCGTGGTCGGGCAGGACGGCGGCCACGCGTACGTCGACGGTCTTCCCGCCGAGGGCGAGCGTCGTGGTGTCGCCGGCCCGCAGCCCGGAGTCCCGGGCGACCCAGCTGCCGAGCACGATCCGGCCGGGTCCCCGATCGGCCAGCGTGCCCTGCGCCACGTCCAGGTCTTCGGTGGTCGGCAACGCCGGCAGGTCGAGGTCGATCGTCGGGTAACCGGACTCGGCGCTGCCGAGCCGGTCGCCGCCACGCATCAGCGCGACGCCGTCGACCCGCCGGTACGGCACCACCCGGGCCAGTGCCCCGCGTGCCGCCTGGGCGCGCGTCCCGACGGCGGCCGGCAGTGCCTCACCGTTGGTGACGGTGACCTCGAAGTCGGCCGGAGCGGACAGCGCCATCTCCCGGTCGGCCAGGACCCGCATGGACGCGCCGCCGATGACGACACCCGAGATGAGGGTCACGCCGAGCGCGACCACGACCGAGACCGCGGCGGCGCGGCGTGGCGTTCCCCCGATCCCGCCGACCGCCAGTCGGCCGAGCGGCCCGAGCTGGCGCAGCGGCCAACCGACCACGGCCAGCACCGGGCGCACCAGCAGCGGCCCGAGGGCCACCAACGCGAAGAACGCCAGGGTGCCGGACCCGACGAGCAGGAGCAGACCCGGCATCGGGTCGTAGGACTCCTGATCCGGCCTCGGCAGCCGGCTCACCGTCGCGACGCCCGCCAGCACCGCGCCACCGGCCAGGAGCAGCCCGAACACGAGGCGCGGGACCCCGATGCCGCGCCGGGCGGCGATGACACTCGCCACCCGCAGCGCCTCCAGCGGGGAGACCCGGGCGGCGGAGAACGCCGGCGCCAGAACCGCCAGGACGGTGAGGACCACGGCGCCGACCACCACCGCCACGGCCTCCGTCAGTGGCACGCCCGGCGACGAGACCGCCTTTCCGGAGGCGCGCAGGACCGCCGGGAGGGCGTGCCCGGCAGCGAGGGCGGCGGCGACCCCGACGACGCCGGCGACCAGCCCGGTCAGGGCACCCTCGGCGACCAGCGCCGCCACCAGGGTGGCCCGGCCGGCGCCGACCGCCCGCAGCAGCGCCAGCTGCCGCATCCGCTGGGCGAAGACGATGCGGAAGGTCGAGGTGACCACCAGCGCCGCGGCGACGACCGCCACCGCGACGAAGATCCCGACCAGGGAGAACAGCCGCCCGACCTGCTCGGCCTCCGCGTCGGCCTCCACCTGGCGGACCTCGTCGCCGGTGCGCATCGGCAGACCGGCCGGCAGCGCCGCGGCCACCCGTTCCCGCACGACGTCCACCGACGCGCCGGGGGCCACCCGCACGTCGATGCGCTCCAGCGGGGTCAGGCCACCCCACGCGGTCACGACGCTGTCCGGGGCGTACGCGTTGAAGCCGCCGTCGGTGGGTGCCTCGACCAGGCCGGTGACGGTGAGCCGGGTGGGCGTGGTCAACTCACCGCCCGTGCCGCTGGTCACCGTGCCGATCGAGAGACCCAGCCGCTCGACGGTTCGCGGGCTGACCGCGATCTCGCCGGGAGCGTCGGGGTAGCTGCCCTGCAGCAGCCGGACCCTGGCCAGCGGACCGGTGCCGGGGTCGGCCTGCAGGTTGAGGTACCCCTCCCCGAGGGACACGCCGAGGGTCAGCCGGCCGACCGCCTCGGTGACGCCCGGCACGGCGCGGACGCGCTGCAACGCCGCCACGCTCGGCGGCGGCTGCTCCGGATCACCGATCACCAGGTCGGTGGCGGCGGAGGTGCCGCTGAGGTTGTCCAGCGCGGTCCGTTCGGTGATCTGCTGCGCCAGGATCGTGCCGAAGACGACGAACGACGCGACCAGGATGGCCAACCCGGTCAGGATCAACCGGCCGGGGCGTCGCGCCGCGGCGCTGACCTGGGTGCCCAGCACCGTCGCCCTCACGCGCGGGCCGCCAGATCACGCAGCGCGTCGGTGACCGAACCCTGGTCCGGGTTGTCGATCTCGCCGGCGACCCGGCCGTCGGCGAGCAGCACCACCCGGTCGGCGTACGCGGCGGCGATCGGGTCGTGGGTGACCATGACGACCGTCTGGCCGAGGTCGCGGACCGAGTCACGCAGGATCGTGAGCACCTCCGCTCCGGAGCGGGAGTCGAGGTTGCCGGTCGGCTCGTCGGCGAAGACCACCTCGGGACGCGACACCAGCGCCCGGGCCAGCGCCACCCTCTGCTGCTGGCCGCCGGACAGCTCGCTGGGCCGGTGCCCGAGCCGCTGGCCGAGCCCCAGCACGTCCACCAGGTGGGCGAGGAGGTCAGTGTCGGGTTGCCGGCCGGCGAGATCCAGCGGCAGGGTGATGTTCTGCACGGCGGTGAGCTGCGGCAGCAGGTTGAACGACTGGAAGACGAAGCCGATCCGGTCCCGGCGTACCCGGGTCAGCGTCCGGTCCGACTGGCCCGTCAGCTCCGTCCCGCCGAGCAGGACCCGGCCGGAGGTGGCCGTGTCCAGGCCGGCGAGGCAGTGCATCAGCGTCGACTTGCCGGACCCGGAGGAGCCCATGATGGCGGTGAACTGAGCCCGGTCGAAGCCGACCGAGACCCCGTCCAGGGCACGGACCGCGGTGTCGCCGCTGCCGTACACCTTCACCAGGTCGACCGCGGCGACGGCGGCCTGGCTGGTTCCCGGCGGGGCATGGGTCTTCATTGTTCCTCCAGTGACTTCGACAGTGACCGGAAGAGCCTCGCCCCGCCGGGCCGGTGGCCGCATCGGCCCACGGTCGGGGATCGCAGGGGCCTGGTCTGTCTTTCGGCCGATCCGCCTCCACCGGGAGCCTGGCTACGCTGGGTCACGATGAACGCGCCGGGATTCTCGACATGGTGGGTACGCCTGGGCCAGCTCGCCGGTCTGGCGGCGATGGCCCTGCTCGGCCTCTTCGACCTGCGCTTCGGCCTGGCCAGCGGGATGAGTACGGCCTCCGTTCTGCTCCTCCTGGTGCGGGTGGGGCTGGCGATGTCGACCGCGCTGGTCTGGCTGCCCGTGCACCGGCAGGGCTCCCGCCTGTTGCCGGTGGCGGCGCTCCTGCTGGGCGCCGCCTCACTGGCCGTCACCGGCGGTATCGTCCTGCTGACCCGGGGTGGAGCGACGCCGATCGGCGGCACCTGGGGTCTTGCCGAGTCCGCGGGGTTGTTGGCGGTGGTCTTCGTGGTGGCCCGGCGGGGCTCGCCCCGGCTCGCGCCGTGGGCGGCGGTGGTCACCGCCCTCGCCGCCGCCGCGGTGCCGCTGCGCGCCGGCACCGAGAACGTCTACGTGATCTTCGGGCTGCTCCAGGCACTCGCCGCGGCCGGCGCCGCCGCCGGCGGGATCTACCTGCGGGTGGTCGCGGCCGGGCGGGACCGGACGATCGCGCTGGTCCGGGCCGAGCAGCGCGCCGAGTTCGCACGCGACCTGCACGACTTCATCGCCCATCACGTGACCGGCATCGTGGTGCAGGCGCAGGGCGCCCGGTTCGTCGCCGAGCAGGACCCGCAGCGGGTGATCGTCGCTCTGGAGCAGATCGAGCGCGCCGGCGCCGAGACGATGGCGTCGATGCGGCGGATGGTGGGTGTCCTGCGCAATCCGGACGCCCCGCCGGACGCGCCACTCGCGCCACTGGCCGGCGTGGCCGATCTGGCTCCGTTGCTCCAGGGCCACAACGGCGCGACGAACGCGCCCGCCCGGCTGCACGTCGACGGGCCGCTGGACGGGCTTCCGGTGGAGGTCTCGTCGTCGGCGTACCGGGTGGTGATGGAGGGGCTGACCAATGCCCGCCAGCACGCGCCGGACGCGCGGTCGGTGGACGTCTCCGTGCGCCGTACCCCGGACTGGCTGCTGATCCGGGTGGCCGACGACGGCACGGCACCGCGCACCGCGCCGGCCCGGGGGCACGGCTTCGGGCTAATCGGCCTCACCGAGCGGGTACGTGCCCTCGGCGGCACGATCACCGCCGGTCCCGGCGTCGCCGGCGGCTGGGTGCTCGACGCGGCGCTGCCACTGCACAGGGTGGGGGTCCGATGATCCGGGTCCTGATCGCCGACGACCAGGCGATGGTGCGGACCGGCTTCAGCATGATCATCGGGGCGCAGCCGGACATCGAGGTGGTCGGCGAGGCCGCCGACGGGATCGCCGCCGTCGAGCTGGCCCGGCGCCTGCGCCCGGACGTGGTGCTGCTGGACATCCGGATGCCCCGCCTCGACGGCCTCGAGGCGCTGCGGCTGCTCGCCGGGCCAGGCGTCGCCGACCCGGTCAGGGTGGTCGTGGTGACGACGTTCGATCTCGACGAGTACGTGCACACGGCGCTGTCCAACGGCGCCTGCGGTTTCCTGCTCAAGGATTCCGGGCCGGCGCTGCTCGTGGAGGCGGTCCGCGCCGCCGTCTCCGGGGACGCGCTGATCAGCCCGTCCATCACGGTACGGCTGCTGGAGCACCTCAGCCCGCCCGCCCCGGCGCGGGACGACGCCGGCCTGTCCCCGCGCGAACTCGACGTCGTGAAGCTCGTCGCCCGGGGCCTGACCAACGCCGAGATCGCCACTCGGCTCTTCATCGCCGTCGGCACGGTCAAGACCCACCTGGCGAGCGTGCAGATGAAGCTCCCGGCGCGGAACCGGGTCGAGATCGCCGCCTGGGCCTGGGAACGCCGTCTCGTCGGCTAGGTCGGGCAGCCGGGCACGTATCCCGGGGGTATGTGGTTGGGTCAGCGCCTTTGGAGCTGATGTCGTCAACGATTCAGCCGCACGGTCTGGTCGCGCGATGTCGCAAACGGTTCAGCTCCACAGGCAACGATCGGACCATCGCCCGCCGTCGGGGGTCTGGCGCGCGCGGCGACATCTTGCGACGCTGACGGTCGTGTATGACTACGACCTGGTGGTGCTGGGCTCCGGACCCGGTGGTCAGAAGGCGGCGATCGCCGCCGCGAAGCTCGGCAGGCGGGTCGGCATCGTGGACCGCCGCGACATGATCGGTGGGGTGTGCATCAACACCGGCACCGTGCCCTCCAAGACGCTGCGCGAGGCCGTGCTCTATCTGACCGGGCTGAGCCAGCGGGACCTCTACGGCAGCAGCTACCGGGTCAAGGAGGAGATCACGGTCAGCGACCTGGCCGCCCGGACCCAGCACGTGATCACCCGGCAGACCGACGTCATCCGCAACCAGCTCGCCCGCAACCGGGTTGCGATGATCACCGGCACCGGCCGGTTCGCCGACGCGCACGCCATCTGGGTCGACGGCGGTTCCGGGCGCGAGTCGAAGGTGACCTTCGACAAAATCATCATCGCCGCCGGCACCCGCCCGGCCCGCCCGGACAGCGTCGACTTCGACGACCGGACCATCGTGGACTCCGACGGCGTCATCAACCTCCAGGCCGTACCCCGCAGCATGGTCGTGGTCGGCGCCGGCGTGATCGGCATGGAGTACGCGTCCATGTTCGCCGCGCTCGGCACCAAGGTGACGGTGGTGGAACGCCGCGACCGGATGCTCGACTTCTGCGACGAGGAGGTCGTCGAGTCGCTCAAGTACCACCTGCGCGACCTGTCCGTGGCGTTCCGCTTCGGCGAGGAGGTCGCCGCCGTGGAGAAGCACCAGACGGCGGCGCTGTGCATCCTGAAGAGCGGCAAGAAGATCGTCGCCGACACCGTCATGTACTCGGCCGGACGGCAGGGCCAGACCGACGACCTGGCCCTGGAGGCGGCCGGGCTGGAGGCGGACAGGCGCGGCCGGATCGCGGTCGACGCCAACTACCGCACCCCGGTGGAGAACATCTACGCGGTCGGTGACGTGATCGGCTTCCCGGCGCTCGCGTCCACGTCGATGGAGCAGGGCCGACTGGCCGCGCAGCACGCCTGCGGCGAGCCCATCCGGGAGATGCACGGCCTGCAACCCATCGGCATCTACACGATCCCGGAGATCAGCTTCGTCGGGCAGACGGAGGCGCAGCTCACCGACACCTCGACGCCGTTCGAGGTGGGCATCGCGCGTTACCGCGAGCTGGCCCGCGGCCAGATCGTGGGCGACTCGTACGGCATGTTGAAGCTGCTCGTCTCCCCCGACGACGGTCGACTGCTCGGCGTGCACGTGTTCGGCACGGCCGCCACGGAGATCGTCCACATCGGCCAGGCGGTCATCGGCTGTGGCGGCACGATCGACTACCTGGTCGACGCGGTGTTCAACTACCCGACGCTGGCCGAGGCGTACAAGGTGGCCGCCCTGGACGCGTCCAACAAGATCCGCAACATCACCCGCATCGACGGCTAGGAGTCGCGTGGTGTCAGTGCCCAGGACGGGCGCCAGGCCGTCCCGGGCAACGGTGTCAGGCTTGCGACGTGGTTGATGATCGCCCGAAGCCCCGGGTGGGGATTCGTTCTGGGGAGCATGAGCGAGAGCGGGTAGGCGAGCGTCGGGTTCACGATCGGGATGCGGCGCAGGTCGTGGTTCGTCGGCCAGATGTAGCGGTCGCGCGCGCCGACGAGGGTGGCCACGTCGGCGGAGTCCGCGAGGGCGTCGAGGAGCACCTCGTTGCCGAAGTTCGGGCCTGCCGCGTCGATGCGGAGGTCGAAGGCGGTGGCGAGCTGATCGTAGAACTCCCCCCATTCGCTGCGGGGCACGATGCCCGGCACCCAGATCCGGAGCCCGCGCAGCTGCGGTGGTGTCAGTGTTCGCGCGGAGGCGAGCGGATGCCGGGGGCCGACGAGGAGTTCCAGCGGGGAGTCGAAGGCGTGGATCATCCGCACGTCGCGCGGCAGCGTGGCCGGATCGGTGACGGTGCGGAACGAGGCGTCGACATCGCCTGCCTGGACGGCGGCGGCCGCCACGTGCGGGTCGTCGACCCGGAGGGTCACCACGTCGAGGTCGGTTCCGGGATGTGACCGCCAGTAGTCGTGCAGAACGACGGCCTGCGCGCTGCGCAGGCCCAGAACGTCGATCCGCAGGGCTCGCGAGCCCGGCCGGACCGCGGTGACGGCGCGATCGACGCCCGCGACGATGCTCCGGGCGTGTGGGAGGAACGCCTGGCCGTCGAGCGTCAACTCGACCCCTCGGGCGGTACGGGTGAACAGGCGAACCCCCAGCTCGCGCTCCAGGGCGGCGATCCGCTTCGAGACCGCCTGCTGTGTCACGCCCAACTCGTCGGCCGCGTGTTGCAACTGGCCGAACTCGGCCGCCCGGACGAACGACCGCACCGCCTCGGTGTCCACCGGTCGAGCATAGGCCCGCCCAACTGATGGTTGTGGCTCGCCGACTGCCGGTTGTTTGATCCTGCTCCCGTCCGTCAGATGTGATGCAGCGGCCCACACATCGGTTGTCGCGGAGGGATCGGGTGCGAGTGAGGCTGGGGTCAAGTTTCGGCTTGCTGTGGTCGGCCTACGCCGTCAGCACGTACGGCACGTGGATCGCCTTCGGAGCGCTGCCGCTCATCGCGGTTCGGGTGCTGCACTCGTCGGCGTTCGCGGTCTCGCTCCTGGAGGCGGCCGGGCTTGCCGTCGCGGCGATCATCGCGTTCCCGCTCGGGCCGTGGGTCGAGCACCGGTCCAAGCGTCCGGTGATGATCGCGATGGACCTGACCCGGTTCGTCGCGATGGCGAGCATTCCGCTCGCGTACGGCCTCGGTGTGCTGTCCTACGGCCACCTGCTGGTCGTCTCGGTCGTGTCCGGAACCGCGAGCATCGCCTTCACGGCGGCATCCGGCGCGTACCTGAAACACCTCGTCCGCGGCGAGAACCTCCTGGTCGCGAACGGGAGATTCGAGGGCACGAGCTGGGTGGCGACCGCGGCCGGGCCACCCCTCGGCGGCGCGCTCATCGGGCTGCTCGGCCCGGTCGTCACCATCACGGCCGACGCTCTCAGCTACCTGCTGTCGGCGCTCGGCGTCCTGCGCATCCGCGGAGGCGACGTCGCAACACCCCGCGACCCGACCACCGGATTGCGCGCAGCCGACCTTCTCGGCGGCTGGCGGGTCATCCTCCACGACCGGGCACTCCGGCGCCTGTTCCTCAACTCGATCCTGGTCGGCGGCCTGATCATGGCCACCGTGCCGCTCCTGGCCGTCCTCCTGCTGCGTGACTACCACTTCCCGGCCTGGCAGTACGGTCTCGCCTTCGGCATCCCGGCACTCGGCGGCTTCGTGGGCGCCCGCCTCTCCGCACGCCTCGTGCGACGCTACGGCCGGTACCGGGTCATGACCCTCTCGGGCTGGCTCCGATCGCTCTTCCCGCTCGGTCTCGCGTTCGTCCATCCCGGTTTCACCGGACTCCTCACCGTGATCATCGTCGAGTGCCTGCTGATCACCTGCATGGGCGTCTTCAACCCGATCCACGCCACCGAACGCCTGCACAGGACTCCCGCCGACCATGCCGCCCGGGTGCTCAGCGCGTGGAGTGTCAGCAGCAGACTCGTGCAGGCCACGCTCATGGTGGTCTGGGGCGTCCTCGCCACGCTGACCAGCCCTCTCGCCGCGATCACCATCTCCGGGGTCCTCCTGCTCGCCACCCCGCTCCTGCTGCCCGGACGGACGCACCTGGTCGATCCCGAGCCCGCCCTGTCGGCCGAACGCGTCCCGGCCGCCTGACGCGCCGCACCGCCCGGGCCGTCCGGTTGTGGGCTTCGACGTATCTCCATATAGTGCTGCCGTAACCGGTTCCGGACCGACAGGAACGGATCGAGGAGCATGGCCAACGGTCGACTGACAGCCAGGGAGATCGCCCGCCTGGCCGGCGTGTCCGTCGCGACGGTCTCCCGCGTCTCCAACGGCACCGGGCAGGTCTCCGAGGAGACCCGCCGCCGGGTGCTGCGAGCCATCGAGGAGCACGGGTACCGGCCACACCACCTCGGGCAGGCACTGGCCGCCCGTCGCCACGGCGCCGTGGGCCTGGTCTTCCCGGGGCTGTCCGGCCCCTACTTCTCGGAGCTGATCCAGGGCTTCGAGTCGGAGGCCGTGAACGCCCGTACCAGCGTGCACATCCTCTGCACCCACCTGCGCGCCGACTCCGACGCCGAGGTGATCGAGATGGCGCACCGGGTGGACGGCCTGGCCGTCCTCGGTGGCACCCTCTCCGACGAGACGCTGGAGGAGCTGGCCGGCATGCTCCCGGTCGTGGTCCTGGCGGGTGGAGGACCACCCGGCGTACCGGCCGTACGGGTCGAGAACACCGACTCGACGACGGCCCTCACCCGACACCTGCTGGTCGACCACGCCCTGCGCCGACTCGACTTCGTCGGCAACCCGAGCGGGTCGCCCGACGTGAGCGATCGCTGGGCGGGCTTCCGCGAGGCACACCGGCAACTGGGGCTGCCGCTGCCCCGCGCGCCGATCCGCGTCGGGTTGCAGCAGCCCGACGGGGTCTTCGCCGCCGAGCAGCTGCTACGCCGGAGCATCCGCCCGCAGGGCATCGTCTGCGCCAACGACGAGACGGCCCTCGGCGTGCTCGTGGGCGCCACCGGTCACGGGCTCCGGGTGCCGCGGGATCTCGTGATCACCGGCTTCGACGACACCCCGATGGCGGCCCTCGTCACCCCCGGGCTGACGACCGTACGGCAGCCGGTGCGCGAGCTGGCCGCGCAGACCGCGCGCCTGCTGATGCAGGTGGCCACCGGCGCCGCCGACCGCACCGGGCCGACGCTGGTGCTGCCGACCGAGCTCGTCCTCCGGGGCAGCTGCGGCTGCGCGGCGACCACCACGTCCGGCTCCAGACAAGGAATCGCCATGACCGGCCTCACGTGAGGAGCCTCCCCGTGCGATCCACCACCCGTCTCACCCGCGCGCTCGCGACGGCCGTGTCCGTCGGACTGGTCCTCGCCGCCGCACCGGCCGCCTCCGCCGCCCCCGCTCCGGACTCCCCTGCGGCCCGCAGGGCCGTTCTGATGACGTACGCCGCCGACACGTGGCGCTCGTTCGCCGCGATGGTCGACCCCGACACCGGCCTGGTCGCCGACAGCATCGGCGGTGACCTCGACCCCGCCGACCGATCGCCCTACACCTCGCCGACGAACATCGGCGCGTACCTCTGGAGCACCGTCGCCGCCCGGGAGACCGGCCTCATCAGTGCCGCCGAGGCGCGCTCGCGCATCGCCCGAACGCTGCGGACGCTGGCCGGCCTGGAGATCCACGAGGCCTCCGGGATGTACTACAACTGGTACGACCCCTCGACCGGCCAGAAGCTGACCACCTGGCCCGTCGACGGAGGCGCGGTGCACCCCTTCCTGTCCAGCGTGGACAACGGTTGGCTGGCGACCGCCCTGACGGTTGTCAGGGACCAGGTGCCGCAGGTGGCCACGCAGGCCGACGCGCTGCTGCGGCGGATGGACTTCGGCTACTACTACAACCCGGCGGAGCGGCAGATCCGCGGCGGCTTCTGGGTCGACCCGCCGCCGGGATGCGCCGTCGCCGGGAACTACCGGGGTGGCCCCGACGTCCACTACACGTGCCACCACTACGGCGCCTTCAACACCGAGCCGCGCATCGCCAGCTACCTGGGCATCGCCGCCGGCCAGATACCGCCCGAGCACTACTTCGGCACGGTCCGCACCTTCGCGCCGGAGGGCTGCGACTGGTCGTGGTCCGAGCAGCGGGGCGTCGGTGAGTGGCGCACCTACCTCGGGGTGCGGGTGTTCGAGGGCGCCTACCGCTACCGGGGGATGCAGCTGGTGCCGACCTGGGGTGGGTCGATGTTCGAGGCGCTCATGGTCCCGCTGTTCGTGCCCGAGGAGCGGTGGGGACCGCACAGTTGGGCGATCAACCACCCGACGTACGTGCGCGCACAGATCGAGCACGGGCTGCGCGAGGCCGGCTACGGATACTGGGGGTTCTCGCCGTCGAACAACCCGGCCGGGGGTTACCGGGAGTACGGCGTGGACGCGATCGGGATGGACGCCGCGGGCTACACCTCCGACCAGCAGCGGACGACTGTCGACGCCGGCTACGGCGAGTGCCGGCCGGCGCAGCCGGCGCCCACCTCGTACGGCGACGGTGTGGTGACCCCGCACGCCTCGTTCCTCGCGTTGCGTTATGCCGAGGACCAGTCGCTGCGTAACCTCGCCAACCTTCGGCGCGACTTCGACGCGTACGGCCCCGGCGGCTTCTACGACGCTGTGGACGTCGGCACCGGGCAGGTGTCCAGGCGTTACCTGTCGTTGGACCAGGGGATGGTCATGGCGGCGCTGGGCAACGTGCTCGCCCACGACGTGCTGCGCGAGCCGTTCAGCAAGGGAGCCATGCGGCAGCGTGTGGCGCCGCTGATGCGGATGGAGCAGTTCTCTCTGCCCCGTCGGCAGAACGGCTGACACCGCCGGGCGGTGGTCTCGCGATGACGGCGGGCGACGCTCGCCAGCGTCGTGCGACCGACCCGGCCCGACCGCTCAGGTAGGCGAAAAAGTCACGACTCTCCCGGCGCAACCATCGCGGAAACCGGTTACAGTGCTCGGACCGGACCACACGACACACCTGGAGGTGCCCCGGTGACGAGCGCAAGCGACCACCAGCCGGCCGACGCCCGATCCGACTGGGAGGCCCGCATCGCGCTGCGCAGCGATGAGGAGGGCACAACGAGCGGAACCCCACGTCTCGCCCCGCCGGGTGACCTGGTGGCCACCGCCGGGGTCGGTCACGTTCGACTGTCCTGGTCTCCCGTCGCCGGCGCCGTCGGCTACCTGGTGCACCGGCAACCGCTGCGCGACGGCGTACCGGTCGGTGAACCCACCCCGATCGACCACCTCGGCGGCGACGTCCTCTCGGTGCCCGACACCTGGTACGTCGACACCACCGGCGAGCCCGCCCAGCCGTACGCCTACGCGGTGGCCGCCGTTCCCGAGGTCACCGTCACGGGCCCGCTCGGCGCCCCGGTCCACGCCGCCTCGCTGGCGCCCGGCGACGACGCCCCGACCGTCGCGCTCCGGGTCGACGCCGCCGCCGAGGGCGTGCCGCTGCCCCGACCGTGGCAGCCGATGATCGGCAGCGAGCGACTGTCCCAACTGCTCTGCACGGACACCTCCGGCGGCCGGGAGATCGGCGCCGAACTGTTCGCCGCGCTGCGTCGCATCCGCGACGAGGTCGGCGTGGAGTCGGTCCGCGCGCACGCGATCCTCCACGACGACCTCGCCGTCTACCGTGAGGTCGACGGCGAGCCGGTGATCGACTTCACCGGCGTGGACCGGGTCTACGACCAGATCCTCTCCATCGGTCTGCGACCGGTCGTCGAGATCGGCTTCATGCCCCGCGACCTGGCCAGCGACCCGGAGCGGACCGTCTTCCAGTACCGCGGCGTCATCTCCCCGCCGAAGGACTGGCAGCGCTGGGCCGAGCTGGTGCGGGCGCTTGTGGCACACCTGCTCGAGCGGTACGGCGAGACGGTGCTGACCTGGGACTTCGAGGTGTGGAACGAGGCCAACCTGGAGGTCTTCTGGTCCGGCACCCGAGAGGAGTGGATGCGGCTCTACGACGTCACCGCACAGGCCGTCAAGGACGTCGACCCCCGCATTCCCGTCGGCGGGCCCTCGTCGGCCGCCGCCGGCTGGGTGGACGCCCTGCTGGAGCACGCCACCCGCTCGGGCGCACCCGTCGACTTCGTCTCCACCCACACCTACGGCAGCCCACCCCTGGACCTCCGGCCCACACTGCACCGGCTGGGCTTCCCCGACGCCCGGATCCTGTGGACCGAGTGGGGCGTCACGCCCACCCACTTCCACCCGGTCAACGACGGCACCTCCGCGGCGACGTTCCTGCTCAGCGGCATGCGCTCGGCCGCCGGCCGGGTCGACGCGCTCTCCTACTGGGTGGCCAGCGACCACTTCGAGGAGCTGGGCCGTCCGCCCCGGCTGCTGCACGGCGGCTTCGGTCTGATCACCGTCGGCGGCATCGCCAAGCCCCGCTACCACGCCCTGCGGATGCTCGCGCAGCTCGGCGAGACCGAGCTGCGCGTCGAGGCCACCGGAGACGGCGCCGACGGGCTGGTGCAGAGCTGGGCGAGCCGGCGCGCCGACGGCAGCCTCGCCATCCTGGTCTGGGCCTCCACCCTCGACCAGTCCAAGCGCGACGGCGACCCGGCGCTGGCCCGGCACATCCGGTTGGCCGTCGAGGGTGCCGACGGTCGCACGGTGACGGTGACCCGGCTCGACCGCGAGCACGGCGACGTCACGACGCTGGCGCAGCGGCTCGGCGTGGCGGACTGGCCCGCCGACCAGCAGTGGGACGCCCTGCGCGCGGCCGACACGCTGCCGGTGGAGAAGGTCGACACCCGGGTCAGGGCCGGGGCGGCGGTGGTGGAGCTGCACCTGCCCCAGCCGGGAGCCGTGCTGGTCGAGGTCGCCGGGAGCTGAGCGGTGACCTCCCCCACCGAGGCGCCTGCCGGTGGCGTGCCACCGGCAGGCGACGCGTCGGACGGGCCGCGGGTCCGGACCGGTCGCGGTCACCTGAGCATCGACTGGGACCGGGTGCCCGGTGCCGCCGGATACCTGGTGCACCGGGCCGACGGCGACGGTCCGTACCAGGTGGTCGACCATCGGGGCGGTGACCTGCTGGCGGTGCCCGGCCCGCCGTACGCCGACACCACCGTCGAACCCGGACGGACGGTGCGGTACGCGGTGCGCCCGGTGTTCGACGCCGACCGGCCCGACGACGCCCCCCTCGGGCCGCCGTCCGGGCCGGCCGCGGCGCTGGCCGACGGCGACGGCACGGTCGAGGTGACCGTCGACGCCGCCCGTCAGCTCGGGCCGGTGCACCGCCCGTGGCGCGACATGATCGGCTCCGAACACCTGAGCCTGCTGCTCAGCACCGACCGGGTCGGCGGCGAGGAGATGGGCGGCGGGCTCGCCGCCGCGCTCGAACGGGTGCACCGCGAACTGGGCGTCGAACGGGTCCGGGCGCACGGCATCCTCGGCGACGACCTCGGCGTCTACCGCGAGGTCGACGGCCAGCCGGCGCACGACTTCACCGGCATCGACCGGGTGCTGGACGCCCTGGCGCCGACCGGGCTGCGGCCGGTGCTGGAGCTGTCGTTCACTCCCCGGGCGCTGGCGCGCGACCCCTCGCGGGTGGTGACCGACGCGGGCGTGTCGAGTCCACCCCGCGACTGGGACCGGTGGGCGGCCCTGGTCGGGGACCTGGTCCGGCACCTGCGGTCACGGGTCGGCGACGCCGAGCTGCGCCGCTGGGCCGTGGAGGTGTGGAACGAGCCCGACCTGGACTGCTTCTGGACCGGCAGCCGGGAGGACTACCTGCGGATGTACGACGTGACCGCCCACGCCGTGCGGGAGGCGTGCCCCGGCCTGCCCGTCGGCGGACCGGCGACCGCGGCGACGAAGTGGATCGAGCCGTTCCTCGACCACGTCGACGCCTCCCGCGCCCCACTGGACTTCCTCTCCACGCACGTCTACGGCAGCCCGCCGCTGGACCTGCGCCCGGCGCTGGCCCGGCACGGTCGGGCCGGTACGCCGCTGCTCTGGACCGAGTGGGGCCCCTCCCCCACCCACTTCGCGCCGGTCAACGATTCGGTCCTCTCGGCGGCCTTCGTGGCCACCGGCATGCAGGAGGCGGCCGGTCGGGTCGCGTCACTCGCCTGCTGGGTGGCCAGCGACCACTTCGAGGAGCTGGGCCGGCCTCCCGCGCTACTGCACGGCGGATTCGGGCTGCTCTCGGTGGGCGGGCTGGCCAAGCCCCGGTTCTGGGCGCTGTGGATGCTCGAGCGGCTCGCTCCGGTGCAGCTCTACGTCCGGCTCGACGGTGACGGGGCGGGCACACTGGTCCGGGCCTGGCCGTCGGTCGACCCGCGGACCGGGCGGGTCGCGGTGGTGCTCTGGAACGGCACCCTCGACCAGGGCGTGCTCGACCGGCCCGACCAGCGAGACCGGCTGCACCGGTCGGTCCGGCTGCGGGTGGACGGGCTGTCGCACGGCGCGTACGAGCTGCGGCACCGGCGACTCGACGAGCACACCTCCAACCTGGCCGCCACGGCGCGCCGCCTCCGGGTCGACGTGTGGCCGACCGACGAGCAGTGGGCCGCGCTGCGGGCCGCCGATCACCTCGCCGACGCGGTCCCGCCGGCGACCGTCACGCCGGATCGCGGCACCGTCGCGCTGCCGGTGGCCCTGCCCATGCCGTCGATCTCCCTGCTGGAGCTGACCCCGCGATGACCCGAACCGGGCCCTGGTGGCGCGAGGCCGTCACCTACGAGGTCTACCTGCGCTCCTTCACCGACGCCGACGGCGACGGCCTCGGCGACCTGGCCGGCGCACGGTCCCGGTTGCCCTACCTCGCCGGTCTCGGCGTCAACGCGATCTGGCTGACCCCGTTCTATCCGAGCCCGGACCACGACGGCGGCTACGACGTGTCCGATCATCGCGACGTGGACCCGCGCCTGGGCACCCTCGCCGAGCTGGATGCGCTGATCGCGGACGCGCACCGCCTCGGTCTGCGGGTGGTGGTCGACCTGGTGCTCAACCACGTCGCGAGCGCCCATCCGTGGTTCGTCGAGGCCCGTGCGGCCGGTCCGGGTTCGCCCGAGCGGGACCGGTTCCACGTGCGGCCCGGCCGAGGCGACGCCGGGGAGCTGCCGCCGAACGGCTGGCGCTCCATCTTCGGTGGCTCCGCCTGGGCGCCGTTCGGCGACGGCGAGTGGTACCTGCACCTGTTCGACATCGAGCAACCCGACCTGCGCCACGAGCATCCCGAGGTGGCCGCGGACGCTCTGACCACGCTGCGGTTCTGGCTGGACCGGGGGGTCGACGGGGTGCGCTTCGACGCCGCCGGGTCGCTGGTGAAGGACCCGGCCTACCCGGAGTTGCCCGACGGCTGGCGGGCCGGCGACCCGTCGCCGTTCAGCGACCGCGACGAGGTGCACGAGATCTACCGGCGGTGGGCACGGCAGCTCGCCGCGTACCCGGGTGACCGGCTCGGCGTGGCCGAGACCTGGGGCGGGCCGGAGGTGATCGGGCCGTACCTGCGCCCGGACGAGTTGGGGCAGGCGTTCGCGATGGACCCGCTCTACTGGCCGCTGCGCCCGGAACCCTGGCGGGCGGGGGTCGACGCGCTGCTCGCCGCCACCACCCGGCACGGCCGGCTGCCGGCCTGGGTGCACGGCAGCCACGACGTGAGCCGGGCCGCGCAGCGGTGGGGCCGCGACGGCGCTCGGGCCGTCCTGCTGCTGATGCTCGCGCTGCCCGGCGCGGTGTACCTCTACGCCGGAGACGAGCTGGGCCTGCCCGAGGTGGCCCTGGCCGACGACGACATCCGCGACCCGGTGTTCCGCCGCTCGGCGGGCGCCGACCGGGGGCGCGACGGCGCCCGGGTGCCGCTGCCCTGGACCGAGCAGCCGGCGCCATACGGCTTCGGACCGGCCGGGTCGACGCCGTGGCTGCCGCAGCCGGACGGCTGGGGCGCCTTCTCGGTGGCCCGGCAGGCTGACAACCCGACCTCGACGCTGGCACTGACCCGGGCGGCGGTGTCGCTGCGCGGGACGTGCTGGCGCGGTCGGCCGGCGGACGTGTCCTGGCTGGACGCTCCCACCGACTGCCTCGCCTTCCGACGCGGCGCCGACGGGCCGACGTGCCTGGTCAACCTCGGCGACGTCCCGGTCGACTGGCGACCGTACGGAACGCAGGTGCTGCTGGCCAGCGCTCCGACTGACGGTACGACGCTGCCCGGCCGGTCAACCGCCTGGCTGGGCTGACCGCACCACCGACGCGTCGCCGGAGCGCTGCGCCGGGGCGAACGGGTTGGGGATCGAGTCGAGCAGCAGCCTGGTGTAGTCGTCCCGGGCCGCCCCGATCACGTCCCGGGTCGGACCCCGCTCCACCAGCGCACCCCGGTTGAGCACCAGCACCTCGTCGGCGAGCAGCCGGGCGCTGAGCAGGTCGTGGGTGATGTAGAGCATGGCGAGCCGCCGGTTGCGGACCAGCTCACCGAGCAACTCCAGGATCTCGGCGCGGATCGAGACGTCCAGCATCGAGATCGGCTCGTCGGCGATGAGCACCTGCGGATCGGGGGCGAGCGCCCGGGCGGTCACCACCCGCTGGCGCTGCCCGCCGGAGAGCTGGTGCGGCAGCTTGTCGAGGAACTGCCCGGCCGGGGCGAGCCCCACACTCTCCAGCAGTTGCGCCGAACGCTCCCGGATCGCGGCGCCGCGCAGGCCGGCGAAGTTGACCAGCGGGCGGGACAGGGCGTACGCGACCGTCCGGGTCGGGTTGAGGGCGCTGAACGGATCCTGGAAGACCATCTGCACGTGCCTGCGGTAGTCGACCAGGGCCCGTCCGCGCAGCCGGTCCACGCGGACGGTGCGACCGGAGCCGCCCTCGAAGCGCACCTCGCCGGAGCTGGGGCGCTCCACGCCGGTGACGAGGCGGGCGATCGTCGACTTGCCGCTACCGCTCTGCCCCACCAGGGCCGTGACCCGACCCGGGTGCAGGGTGAACGACACGTCGCGTACGGCGTCCGTGGTGCTGGTGCGTAGTCCACGTCGGGTGGTGTAGCGCTTGCTGACCTGGTCGACGGAGAGAACGGCCTCGGCCACCACGTCGGGGGTGCCGCCGGGGTCGGTCAGCGCACCGGTGGCCGGGAAGTGGCTGCCGATCGTGGCGGCGGCGTCCGCCGCGCCCAACCGCACCACCGGCAGCCGATCCTCCTGGGCGACCAGGCAACGGACCAGCCCGCCGCGCTCGGGCAGCAGCTCGGGATGGACCTCCCGGCAGGCGTCCTCGGCGTGCGGGCAGCGTGGCGTGAACAGGCAGCCGCGGTGCGGCCGGGACAGGTCCGGCGGCCGGCCCGGGATGTAGGTGACCTGCACGTCGGGCAGACGCGGGTCGGCGTACGAGCCGAGCAGGCCCCGCGTGTAGGGGTGCCGTGGTTCGTGCAGCATCCCCGCCGCGGTGCGGTTCTCGACGATCTCGCCGCCGTACATCACCATCACCCGGTCGGCCATCTCCAGCACCGTGCCCAGGTCGTGGCTGATGAACAGCACGGCGAAGCCCAGCTCGCGCCGCAGCTCGGCCAGCCGGGTGAGGATGCTGCGCTGCACGACCACGTCCAGCCCGGTGGTCGGCTCGTCGAGGACCACCAGTTTGGGGCGCAGGGCGAGCGCGAGGGCCAGCGCCACCCTTTGCTTCATGCCGCCGGAGAGTTCGTGCGGGTACGCCCGGAGCACGTGCCGGTCGAGCGAGACCAGCTCGAGCAGCTCGGTCGCCCGCGCGGTGACGTCGCCGGGGATCCTGTGCGCGGCGAACGTGTCGGCGAACTGCGCCTGCACCCGGATGACGGGGTTGAGCGAGTTCATGCTGCTCTGGAAGACCGTGGACAGGTCGGTCCAGCGCAGGGCGCGCAGCTCGTCCTCGCTGGCGGTCGTCACGTCGACGCCGTCGAACACGACCCGACCGCCGCTGATCCTCGCCGGTGGGGAGAGCAGTCGCAGGACGGCGTTGCCCAGGGTCGACTTGCCGCAGCCGGACTCCCCCAGCAACCCGACGAACTCGCCCTCGTCGATGTCGAACGTGACGTCGTGCACGGCACGGTTGGCCGGCAGGTCGCGCGGCGTGTACGTGACGGACAGGTTCTCCACCTGGAGCAGGGTCATCTCAATCCTCCCGAAGGTGGGGGTTGCTCAGCGCGTCGATGCCGAAGTTGATCAGCGTGAACGAGGTGATCAGCAGCGACAGCGCGAGGCCGGGGGCGATCAGCCAGGCCCACTGCCCGGTGAGCAGGGCTCCACCGAGGCTGGCCTGGTTGAGCATGGTGCCCCAGCTGACGGTCTGCGGGTCGCCGAGCCCGAGGAAGGCCAGGCCCGCCTCGCCACCGATCGCGCCGAGCGCCGCGCCCATGAAACCGACCACGATCAGCGAGGTCATGTTGGGCACGATCTCCCGGGCGATGATCCGGGCGGTGCCGTCGCCGGCGAACCGGGCCGCGGTGATGTAGTCGCGGGTGCGCAGCGTGATGATCTGGGACCGCTTGATCCGGGCGCCGTACGCCCAGCCGGTCACGCTGATCACCGCGATGATCAGCCAGAGGCCACGGACCGGCGCGTACGCGGCCAGCGTCACCATCAAAGGCAACGCCGGCACCACCAGGCCGAGGTTGATCAGGAAGGAGAGCACCTCGTCGACCCAGCCCTGCAGGTAGCCGGCGGTCAGCCCGATGACCAGCCCGATCACGGTGGAGAGCAGCCCGGCGGCGAGCCCGACGATCAGCGAGGTGCGGGCGCCGACGATCAGTTGGGAGAAGACGTCCTCCCCCTGCGCGGTGGTGCCGAGCCAGTGCCCGCCGGTGGGGGCGAGCGAGGTCGGGAAGTCGTCGCCGCGCGGGTCGTACGGCGCGATCAGCGGGGCGAGGAGCGCCACCAGGACGAACGCGCCCAACATCAGCAGACCGATCCGGCACTTCCCGTTGCGCCACAGGATGACGAACCAGCCGGGCAGCCGGCTGCGCCGGGCCTGCTCGGTGGCGGCCACCTGGAGACCCTCGGTGTCGGCGCCCGGCGCCGGTACGGCGGGAGCGGGTGTGCTCACGACAGCTCCTCGGTCCGCTCGGTCATCGGGATCGCGGCGTGGATACCTCCGCTTTCAGGCGGAGGAGGAAACGCCGCTCCCTCCCCTCAATAATCGTCTTACAGAATGGACCGGTAGGATGTGAGACATGGGTGAGGTGGTGAAGCGTGCGTACAAGTACCGCTTCTATCCGACCCCTGAGCAGGCCGAACAGCTCAACCGCACCTTCGGGTGCGTGCGGAAGGTCTACAACCTGGCGCTGGAAGCGCGCACCCGCGCATGGGCCGTCGACCGGCAGCGCAGCACCTACGTTCAGTCGTCGGCGTGGCTGACCGAGTGGAAGCGCACCGAGGGGCTGGTGTTCCTCAACGAGGTCAGCTCCGTGCCCTTGCAGCAGGCGCTGCGGCACCTGCAAGCCGGCTTCGCGGCGTTCTGGGGTAAGCGGTCCCGCTACCCGCGTTTCAAGTCCAAGCGCAAGTCTCGGGCGTCGGCGGAGTACACCCGCTCGGCCTTCCGCTGGCGAGACGGGCTGCTCACCCTGGCCAAGATGGAGACCCCACTGGACATCGTGTGGTCCCGGCCTCTGCCCGAGGGCGCGCAACCGTCCACGGTTACGGTGTCCCGAGACGCGGCCGGTCGGTGGTTCGTGTCCATGCTGGTGGAAGACCCGTCCGTCGCGGCCCTGCCGCCGGTGGGCGCCGCGGTGGGGATAGACGCGGGCATAACCAGTCTGCTCACCCTGTCCACCGGGGAGAAGGTCACCAACCCTCGGCACGAGCGCGCTGACCGGCGCAAACTGGCCAAAGCGCAACGCACCATGGCCCGCAAGGCCAAGGACTCCGCCAACCGGGCCAAGGCTCGCCTTGCGGTGGCCCGGATCCATGCCCGCATCGCCGATCGGCGGCGGGATCACCTGCACAAGCTGTCGACTCGACTCGTCCGCGAGAACCAAACGGTCGTAATCGAAGACCTCAGCGTGCGCAACATGCTGCGCAACCACAAGCTCGCCCGCGCCATCTCCGACGCGGCATGGACACAACTGCGCAGCATGATCGAGTACAAGGCCACCTGGTACGGGCGGCAGGTTATCGCCATCGACCGCTGGCATCCGAGCACGAAGACCTGCTCGGCGTGCGGGCGGATCAACACCGCGATGGCCCTCGGCGTTCGCGTCTGGACGTGCCCCGGCTGCGACGCCGTGCACGACCGGGACGTCAACGCCGCGAAGAACATCCTCGCCGCCGGGCTGGCGGAGAGGTAAAACGCCTGTGGAGGGACGGTAAGACCCAACCCGCGCAAGCGGTGAAGGCACGGCCCGGTGAAACAGGAACCCCCTCGGGCGACCGAGGGAATCCCCGCCCTTCAGGGCGGTGGAGGATGTCAAGCCGTCTCCGCCTTTCGCACCCGGGGGTCGAGGAACCCGTACAGCAGGTCGGCGAGGAAGTTCGCCACCAGCACCCCGACCGTGGTGAACAGGAAGATCGCCTGCATCAGCGGGTAGTCCCGGCTGGACACCGACTCCAGCAGCAGCCGGCCCATGCCCGGATAGTTGAAGACCGTCTCGACGAGCACGGTGCCGCCGAGGACGCTGCCCAGCGCGATGGCGAAGCCCGTGACGTTGGGCAGGATCGCGATCCGTGCCCCGTAGGTGAGCGCGATGCGCCGGCGGGGCAGACCGCGGGCGACGGCGAGCCGGGCGTGGTCCTCGCCGAGGCTCTGCACCATGTTGTTGCGCATCCCGATGATCCAGCCGATCGGGCCGGTGATCAGCAGTGCGACGGCGGGCAGCACGCTGTGCTGGAAGGCGTCGGAGATGAAGATCCAGCTCCAACCGGGACTGCTGCCGCCGCCGTAGCCGCCGCGCTCGGGAAACCAGCGCAGGGTGATCGCGAAGACGTAGATGAGCAGCAGGGCGAGCCAGAAGAAGGGCAGCGTGCCGAGGAAGGTCGAGCCGAGGGTGATGACCGAGTCGACCCGGCTGTTGCGGCGGTACGCGGCCCAGGTGCCCAGCAACGTGCCGACGATGAACGAGATGATCTGCGTGACCCCGACCAGGATCACCGTCCACGGCAGCGCCTGCCCGATCATGTGGGTGACGCTGTAGGGAAAGTACGTGTAGGACACCCCGAAGTCGCCCTGGACGACGGCGCCGAGGTACTGCAGGTACTGCTCGAAGAGGTTGCCGTCGGGTGTGCCGAGCATGATCCGGATGGCCTGGAGCTGGGCCGGGTCGATGCTCTCGCTCTGCCCGGCGAGCCGCGACACGATCGCCTCGGCCGGGTCGCCGGGTTGCAGCCGGGGAATCAGGAAGTTGAGCGTGACGGCGGCCCAGAGGGTGCCGATGAAGAACAGGAAGCGTCGGGCGAAGTAGGCCACCGGGGCCTTCCCTTCCGGGGGACGGGTCGGCCGGCGCGCGGGGAACGCGCCGGCCGGCCATCGGCTTACTTGGCGGTGGTCCCGGCGGGCTGCAGAGAGGTGATGATGAGCAGGTTGTCGCTGGGTGCGGCGTACGGGTTCTGCTCGTTCGGCCAGCCGGTCGCCTTCGCGGTGCGGTACTGGAACCACTTCGCCCCGTACCAGAGCGGGATCACCGGCACCTGCTCGGTCATCACGGTGGTCAGGCCGGCGACCGCCGCCTTCTGGGTCGCCTCGTCGGTGGCGGTGCGCAGGGTGGCGATCAGCTCGTCGGTACGCGGGTCGTTCCACCGGACGAAGTTGCTGACGGCCTTCTTGCCGATCGGTGCGGACTGGTCGCTGCCCAGCGGCTCCTGGAAGTTGCGGAACATGTTGCAGCTACCGCCGTGCACGCCGAGCACGGCGTCGTAGTTGCCGATGGCCCGGTCGTTCTCGTACGCCTCGGGGGTCGGCGTCTCGGCGCGGACGGTGAAGCCGAGCGCGTTGAGGTTGGCCACGATGATCCGCTGCGCCTGCACCCAGTCGGTCCAGGCGCCGGGCACCCGGAAGCTGAAGGCGATCGGCTTGCCGTCCTTGCCGATGCGCTTGCCGGCACCGTTCTTCGGGTAGCCGGCGGCGGTCAGTTCGGCGTCGGCCCTTGCCGGGTCGTAGTCGGCCACGCCCTGGTTGGGTAGGTCCTTGGGCAGCCACTGCGCCTGCCCCGGCACCACGAGGCCGGTCTGGCTGGCCGGCTTCACGTAGCCGAGCTGCGCCTTGTCGACGATCTCCTGCCGGTTGAACGCGGGCACCAGGGCCTTACGGAACGCGGTGTCGTTGAAGGGCGCCCTGGTCAGGTTCAGGTAGACGCTGATCGAGCCACCGGAGGGGTACCAGTACTTGTTGTGCTCCGGGTCCCGGTCCACGTACGCCTTCTTGATGTCCGGGACGAACATGGCGTTGCTGTCGTACTCGCCGCGGCTGAGCTTGAGCTGGTCGATCTGGCCACCGCCGTCGGCCTTGTGGAACCGCAGCTCGTCGACCTTGACCTTGTCCGCCTGCCAGTAGCTCGCGTTGCGGCCGAGCGTCAGCTGCTGCGGGTTGAAGGCCTTCACGGTGAACGGTCCGGTGCCGACGGGCTTCTCGGCGTTGGTGAAGGTCACCGGATCGGCCACGGTGGACCAGACGTGCTTCGGCACGATCTTGATCTCGCCGAACAGGGTGAGCGCCGACGCGCCAGGCTGGGTGAACCGCATCGTCACGGTCTGCGGGTCGGTGGTCTCGACCGCGCTGAGGTAGCGCCAGATCCCCTTGGTGTCCAACGCCTTGTGCTGCTTGAGCATCTCGTAGGTGAAGGTGACGTCGTCGGCGGTGAACGGCTTGCCGTCGTTCCACCGCACCCCGTCGCGGAGTTTCCAGACCAGGGTCTGCGGGTCGGTCCACGTCCACTGGGTGGCGAGCCAGGGCTTGGCCTGGCAGCCGTAGCTGTCGTAGGCGATGAGCTGCTCGAAGACGTACTCGGTGGCGCCGAGACGGGTGGCGTCCAGGTACGGGTTGTAGTTGGCCTGCGGGTTGCTGCCGCCGCCGAAGTCGCCGTAGTCGAGGAACCCGATGCGGCCGTCGGTGCCGGGGCCGGAGGAGGACTCCGTGCCGGTGCAACCGGTTACCGCCAGTGCCAACGCCGCTGCCAGGGCGGCCGTCCGGACGAGCTTGGATCTCTTCACTTGCCGGTACCTCCAGTGGGGGTGCCCGTCGGGCAGCCACAACTGCGGCGCACGACGAGCTCGGTGGGGAGGACGATGCTGTCCGGCGCGGGGGCGTCGGTCGTGCTGGCGGCCCGGAGGATCAGCCGGGCGGCCTCGGCCGCCAGCTCTCGCACCGGTTGCCGGACGGTGGTGAGCGGAGGAGAGACGAGCGCGGCCATGGGCGCGTCGTCGAATCCGGTGATGACCAGGTCCTGGGGCACCCGCAGGCCCCGGCCGAGCGCGCCCACGAGGGCGCCGAGGGCGATCTCGTCGTTGGCGCAGACGATGGCGTCCGGGGGCCGGCGGTCGCGCAGCAACTGCTCGGCGGCGAGCACCCCGTCGGGCTGTTGCATGCTGACCCGGACCGGTTCGCCGGGCGGGGTGAGCCCCAGGTCCCGGTGGGCGGCGAGGAAGCCGGCCCACCGTTGGCTGACGTCGGGCGACCCCTCGGGGGTGCCCACGAAGGCCAGGTCGCGCAGGCCGTGTTCGGTGAGCAGGTGAGAGGTCAGTCGACCCATGGCCGTGGCGTTGTCCACGCCCACCGAGGGCACCGCGTCGCGGCCCTGGCCGGCCAGGACGACCACCGGCACCAGGTCGGCGAGCCGGAGCAGCGCCGCCTCCGAGATGGTGCCGCCCATGACGGCGATGCCGTCGACCCGGCGGGCCATCTCCAGCACCTGGGCGTCGGAGTCCTCCCTGAGGTGCGTGCAGAGGATGTGCACGCTGGCGCGGGCCGGCACCGCCTCGGACTCGAAGCCCTGGATGAGCTCGCTGAAGTAGGGACCGGACAGGCCCGGGAAGACCAGGCCGAGCGCGCCGTGCCGGCGGGCGGCGAGCGCGCGGCCCAGGTGGTCGGGTTGGTAGCCGTGCAGCTCGATCGCGTCGAGGACCCGCTGCCGCAGCTCCGCCGACACCTGGCCGGTGCCGTTGGAGACGCGGGAGACGGTGGCGACGGACACGCCGGCCAGCCGGGCGATCTCCCGAACCGTGACGCGACTGTTGCCCATGGCCCCCTCGATCCGTAACGTGCGGTTAACAGAAACCGGTTTCAGGCACCATAAGCAGGCTCGTGGCAGATCACAAGAGGACAGCCCGAGATGCCCGCCGAGAGGATGAGACAGGTCTTATGTCCGAAGTGTTACTCCAGAACCGCAGGATCGTCGTCGACGGTCGCCCCCGACTGCTGCTCGCCGGAGAGGTGCACTATTTCCGGCTGGCCAGGGCGGACTGGGCCGACCGGCTCGACCGGCTGCGCGAGGCCGGCGCCGACACGGTGGCCACCTACGTCCCGTGGCTCTGGCACGAGCTGCCGGACGGCACGGTGGACCTCACGGGGCGTACACACGAGCAGCGGGACCTGGCCGGCTTCCTGGACCTGACCCACGAGCGGGGCCTGCACGCGGTGGTCCGGCCCGGGCCGTTCATCATGGCCGAGATCAAGAACGAGGGCATCCCCTACCGGGTGTACGACGAGCACCCGCACCTGCTGCCGACCACCTGGGACGGAACGCCGATCGAGACCCGCACCATCGACTACCTCGCGCCGGAGTTCCTCGCCGCCGTCGAGGGCTGGTACGCCGAGGTGATGCCCCTGATCGCCGAGCGGCTGGCCGGGCGGGGTGGCCCGGTGATCGCGGTCCAGCTGGACAACGAGATCGGCATGCTCTCGTGGGTGACCAACTCCCCCGACCTCACCGACCTGCTCTGCGACGATCAGCGCCGATGGGCGGTGCAGCGGTACGGCAAGGAGGTCGCCGCCGAGCGTGTCGGTGCCGACGCGGGTGACCCGGCGGCCTGGGCCGCGGCGTTGCGCACGCCGACCGAACAGCGGTCCCTGACCGTGCACGACGACCTGGGTCGTTACATGCGTGACCGGTACCGACGCTACGTGGCCGAGCTACGCGCCAGCGCCGAGCGGCACGGGGTGCGCGGGGTGCCGTTCCTCATCAACGTGCACGGCACCGGCGGCGGACGCGGCCGGACCTTCCCGATCGGGATCAGCCAGCTCTTCGAGTCCTACCGCGGCCAGCCGCAGATGACCTCCGGCTCCGACTACTACCTCGGCGACCTCACCGTCACCAACGTCGCCGACCTGTACGTGAGCAACGCGTTCCTGGCCGCCGTGCACGACGCCGACCAGCCGTTGACCTCGCTGGAGTTCGAGGCCGGCAACGGCGACTACGGCGAGGACCTGTCCACGCTCTACCCGCCGGAGGCGATGGAGCTGAAGACCCGGCTCTGCGTGGCGCAGGGCAACCGACTGCTCAACCTCTACCTCTTCGCCGGCGGGCACAACCCACCCCTGGCGCAGCCGGTCGGCGACGGCAACGACCGGATCGCCTTCACCGGCGAGCGACACGGCTTCGCCGCACCGGTCGGTCCGGAAGGGCAGCTCAACTCGACCTTCGACGCCGCGAAGCGCGCACTGCACACGGTGCGTGGGGTCGCCGACCTGCTCGCCGACTCCGACGAGGAGAACGACGGGTTGGCACTCGGTTTCGTCCCCGACCACTACCTGACCGAGTACCACCACCCGGCCTCGCCATCGCGTGCCGAGCAGGTCGCCGACCTGGAACGGTTCCGGGGCATGGGTCCCCGCGACGTGCTGGCCCGATCGCTGCTCCTGGCCGGGTTCTCGTTCCCGGCGCTGGATCTGCAGTCGGCCGGCCCCACCACCGGTGTGATCGCCCTGGCCAGCGCCGCGACGCTGGGGCGCGACGTGCAGCAGCGTCTGGTCGCCCACGTGCGCGACGGCGGCGGGCTGCTGCTGCACGGGGTGCTGCCGGAGCGCGACCACGACGGCACGCCCTGCACGCTGCTGGCCGACGCGCTGGGGCTCACCGTCACCGGACGGGTCGAGGGCGGGCCGCACCACTTCCCGTCCGTCGTC
Source organism: Micromonospora yongxingensis (assembly GCF_052601155.1). Classification (NCBI taxonomy): domain Bacteria; kingdom Bacillati; phylum Actinomycetota; class Actinomycetes; order Micromonosporales; family Micromonosporaceae; genus Micromonospora; species Micromonospora yongxingensis. Next base: position 115,876 of record NZ_JBQXEO010000006.1, on the reverse strand, counting down.
GGGCACGGATGGGCGGCGGGCCGCCCGGAGGTGCGGGTCGGCTACGCCCAACGACTCGCCGGCGCAAGCGCCGAGCCGATCCTCACCGAGGTCGGCTCCGGCGAGCCGTGCGCCGTCGAGGTGACGCTCGGCGCCGGCCGGGCCGTGGTGGTCGCCGCCGACCTGCCGAGCGATCTCGGCTTCTGGCGTGCCGCCCTGGAGAGGGTGGGCGTACGCCCGCGGCTCGATCCCCGGGCCGACGCACCCGGCCTGGTGCTGACCTCCACGGTGGACCCGGCCGGGCAGCGGCTGCTGCACCTGGTCAACGTGGCGCCGTCGGCCGTGACGGTGGCGTTGAGCTGGCACGGCGAGCCGGTGCTGGGCGGCCGGCGGCTGCGGGTGCCGGCCCGCTCGGGCCTGATGCTGCCCTACGGGATCCGGGTCGGCGACGCGACGCTGGTGGAGACGACGTGCGAGCTGGTCGGCGTCGACGACGCTGCGGTGCTGCTGCGCCCCACTCAGGGCGAGGACGTCGTGGTGTTCGCCACCGCACGGCCGGTCACCGCGAGCCGTGGGGTGGTGACGGCGCAGGACGGGCGGGTCACCGTGCGCCTGCCCGGCGTCGCGACCGATGAGCCGGTCCGGATCAGCCTCGGCTGACCGCCGCTCCGACCTGGCCGGGTGCGGCCGGTGTGGAGGGTTCGGGTCCCCTCCACACCGGCCGGCCCGTGGTCAGCCCGCCGTGCAGGTCGGGTTGAGGCCGGTGGAGGTGCCGTTGGCCTGGAAGCCGAACTCGGTGGACTGGCCGGCGCCGACCCCGCCGTTGTAGGCCACGTTCGTCCAGCGCGTGGTGCCGGTGTCACCGCTGCGGTTGACGTTCCAGGCGTTGGTGACCGTCGCGCCCGTCGGCAGCGTGATCGTCACCGACCAGCCGTTGAGCGCCGACGATCCGGCCGTCACCCGCACCGTCGCCACGAAGCCACCGGTCCACTGGTTCACTGCCACCGTCGCGGTGCAGGCACCCGGGCCGGGAGGCGGCGTGGTGGGCGGCGGCGTCGTGGGCGGCGGGGTGGTGGGCGGCGGGGTCGATCCGTTGTTGAGCGCGGCGAGGACGGCGTCGTACGCCGGCTTCTTGGCACCGCCGCTGGTGAACAGCAGCGGGGTCTGGGAGGCCCGCCACGAGTCGCTGTCCCGGATTCCCCAGACGGTGATGCCGTTGCAGCGCGCCACCGCGAGGCAGTCCTGCACCACGCTGCGGTACGTGGCCGCCGACGCGCCCTCGATGTCCAACTCGGTGATCTGCACGTCGACGCCGAGCGCCGCGAAGCTGGACAGCGTGGTGCGGTAGTTGCTCGGGTATGGCGAGCCGCTGTTGAAGTGCGACTGGAGACCGACGCAGTCGATGGGCACGCCACGCTGCTTGAAGTCCCGCACCATGGTGTAGACGGCCTGGGTCTTGGCGTGCGTCCAGTCGTCGGTGTTGTAGTCGTTGTAGCAGAGCTTCGCGCCGGGATCGGCGGCACGGGCGGCCCGGAAGGCGGCCTCGATCCAGTCGTTGCCGGTGCGCTGGAGGTTGGAGTCACGACGGGCGCCGGTGCCGCCGTCGGCGAACGCCTCGTTCACCACGTCCCAGGCGACGACCTGGCCGCGGAAGTGGGTCGCCACCTGGGTGACGTGGTTGAGCATCGCCTGCCGCAGAGCGGTGCCGCTCATGTTCTGCATCCAGCCCGGCTGCTGCGAGTGCCAGGCCAGGGTGTGACCGCGCACGCTCATCCCACGGCTGCGGGCGTGGTTGACGATCTGGTCGGCCGCACCGAAGCTGAACTGCCCCTGCTGCGGCTCGGTCGCGTCGATCTTCATTTCGTTCTCGGGGGTCACCGAGTTGAACTCGCGGTTCAGGATCGTGGTGTAGGCGCTGTCGTTGAGCTTGTTCGCCGCCACCGCCGCGCCGAAGTACCGGCCCTGCTCGGCCGCGGACGCGCCGAGGGTGGTGCCGGCGGCGGCGGGAGCCGCCAGGAGCATCGCCAGGCCGGCGGCGAGTGCGCCCACTCCGGTCAGCGCGATCGCGGCTCTGGATGCCGCCTTCCACTGCGCTCTTCTCATCGTGCAACTCCAGTTCTGGGTGGTGGTGGGGGTCAGGAGGTGGAGCAGGTGACGCCGTTCAGGGCGAAGGACGACGGTCTGCCGGTGCCGCCGTCGTGGGTGGCCTGGAAACCGATGCCCACCGAAGCGTTCGGGGCGATGGCGGCGTTGTAGGAGACGTTGCGGGCGGTCACCGCGCCGCTGGCCGGGGAGTACGACGCGTTCCAGCCGTTGGTGATGCGCTGGCCGCTGGGCAGTGCGAAGGTCAGCGCCCATCCGTTCACCGCGGCGGCACCGGTGTTGGTGATGGTGATGCTCGCGGTGAGGCCCGTGTTCCAGGTGCTGACCGTGTACCCGACCCGGCAGCCGTCCCCGGTCGGCGGCGGAGTCGTCGGTGGTGGGGTGGTCGGCGGCGGGGTGACGCCGTCCAGGCCGAAGAAGCGCAGCACCTGCGCGGCGTCGACCGGCAGGTTGTGCGACACGCCCTGCATGCTGATCGCCTCGACCGGAGCCGTGCCGCCACTGCCGCCGTACCGGGTCCGGGTGTAGCCGGACTGCGGCGAGTCGGTGTACGTGGGCGTCTGGCTCAGCCCGTGCACGTTGGTCCACTGCTTGACCTGCTCCCCGAAGTTCGGGTAGCGCAGCGTCTCATCGTTGGTGCCGTGCCAGATCTGCATCCGAGGCCGCCGGCCGGTGTAGCCGGGGTACGCCTCGCGGACCAGGTCCCCCCACTGCTGCGGGGTCCTGAGGAGCTGCCCGTTGGCGCACTCGCTGTTCCACTCCGAACTGCCGCCGGTGGCGAAGCAGCCGAACGGAACCCCGGCGAAGGACGCACCGGCCGCGAACACGTCCGGGTAGACGCCCAGCAGGACGTTTGTCATCATCGCCCCCGACGAGGTGCCGGTGGCGAAGATCCGGGTCGGGTCGGCGGTGTACCGCTGCCGCACGTGGTCGACCATCGACATCAGCCCGACCGGGTCGCTGCCCCCGCCACGCCGCAGCGCCTGCGGCGAGGACACGTCCCAGCACAGGCTGCTGCGGGTCACCGACGGGTAGATCACGATGAACCCGTACCGGTCGGCGAGGGACGCGTACTGGGTGCCGGAGTGGTACGCCGGCCCCGATCCGGTGCAGTAGTGCAGGGCCAGCAGGACCGCCGGCCGGGACGCCACCCGGTCCGGGACGTACAGGTGCATCCGCAGGTTGGTGGGGTTGCTGCCGAAACCGGTCACCTCGGTCAACGTCGCCGCCGAGGCCGGGGCGGCGAACGTCAACGCGGTGGCGGCCAGCGTCATGGCCCCCACGACGGCGCCAAGCATTCTTGTTCTCAGTCTCATTCGCGATTCCTGGGGGAAGTGGCGCATGGAAGGGGAGTAGATCGAGGACTGCCCTTCGCCCGACCCTGACCGCGGCTCGCGTGACCTTGTCAGCTTCAATCGATGCGACTCGATTGTCAATACTTCCGGAAGTCTTCGCCCGCTGGAACCGGGCAACAGCCTGCGCGGCGATGCGGGGAGCCGACGGCGTCCACGAAAGACGCGGTGGCGTGCTACCGGAAAATTCCCGGTCAGTAGATGCGGCGCCCCCGCGCGTCGGGCACCCCGGACTTGCGGAGGAAGTACGTGTTGATCTGGTCCCGCCACTCGACGGCGCTGCGCACCTGCTCGTCGAGGCGCTGAGCCACCCGCTCGTACACGGCCGGGTCGACCATCCCGCTCAGCGTCCGCCACCGCTGCCGCATCGCCACCACCTCGTCGACGCCGGCGAAGTGGGTGTCGTAGATGTGCTGGATGACGGTGGACCCGTTGTGCAGGACGTGCCCGTAGGGGACGTGGTGGAAGAAGAGCAGCAGCTCGTCGGGGCAGCGCTGCGGCGACTCGTACACCTGCGCCCAGTACGGCGGGTACTGGCCGGCGAAGCCCGTGCCCGTCGCGCGGCTGCGGTCCACGCCGACGCCGTCGCGGTCGGCGAAATGGTAGGTGCCCCACCGCGAGTACTCGTACCCGTCGACGTCCGGGCCGTAGTGGTCGCCGGGATGAACCATGAAGCCGACACCCAGCGGGGCCGTGTACCGCTCGTAGGTACGCCAGGAATCGTCCATGATCTCGTGCAGCGTCCGCCCCACCAGCTCCGGGTCGCCGATCGCCGACGGCGGGAAGGTGAGCGCGATCCACTCGTCGAGAACCGCACCCGGGTCCAACCCGGGATCCCAGGCGAGCCGGCCGAACGTGTACAGGTTGGCCTGCGCCAGCGGGTGCCCGGTCCAGAAGATGTCGTCGCCCACGTTGGCGACGGCGACCAGGCCGCCGCCCGCCCCCGCCTCCCCCGCTGCCACGTCGGCGACGGTCCGCCCGTCCGGACCCCACGGCGTGAACCGCAGCACCTCGCTCCAGCACGGGCCGAGGTGGCAGACGTGTCGCTGCTGGCCGGTGTACTCCTGGGTGACCTGCAACTCCACCGCCAACCGGGTGGCCGGCATGGCCGCGATCACCGGGGAGACCGGCTCGCGCACCTGGAAGTCGACCGGGCCGAACTTCACCTGCAGGACCACGTTGGACCGGAACCGCCCGTCGAGCGGGGCGAAGTGGTCGTACGCCGCCCGCGCCCGGTCGGTGGAGCGGTCCCGCCAGTCCTGGTGATGGTTGTAGACGAACGCCCGCCAGTGCACCACTCCCCCGTGCGGTGCGAGCGCGTCGGCGAGCAGGTTCGCCCCGTCGGCGTGGTCGCGCCCGTAGGTGAACGGGCCGGGCTGGCCCTCCGAGTCGGCCTTCACCACGTAGCCACCGAAGTCCGGGATGCGCTCGTACACCTGCCGGGTGGTGGCGGACCACCAGGCCCGCACGCCCTCGTCCACCGGGTCGGCGGTGGGCAGGCCACCCAGGACCACCGGTGCGGCGAAACTGACCGACAGGTGCACCCGGATGCCGTACGGGCGCAGGACGTCCGCGATCTCGGCCACGTCGCCGAGCCGGTCGGTGAGCAGCCGCGCCTCGGTCCGGCCGACATTGACGTTGTTCACCGAGATGGCGTTGATCCCGCAGGCCGCCAGCAGCCGCCCGTACTCCCGGACCCGGTCCAGGTCGCCGCGCGGACGGCCGTTCCGCCAGAAGATCGAGCCGCCCGCGTACCCCCGTTCGACCTGGCCCATCACCGGGTGCACGGCCACGTTGTCCCAGTGGTTCAGCATCCGCCGGCGCAGCACGGGCCGCTGGCGCTCCGGTGGACGGGCCGGGTCGAAGGCCGCCGCGCCGAGCCGGACCAGGTGGAACAACCCGTACAGCAGACCGGCGGGCGCGTCGGCCAGCACCACGGTCACCTGGCCGGCCCGCGCCAGGAGGAACCCCTCGTCACCGAGCGCCCCGCCGTCGCCGGCCTCCGCCAGCGCCGCCTCCCCCGCTGCCCGCGCCGCCTGCACCGACGGGCTCGGCAGCGGGCCGGCGCCACGCAGCGCGAACACCAGGTCGGCGTCGACGTCCCAGGACGGCGAGTGCCACACGCGCCCGCCGTAGCGGGTGCAGCCCCGGGCCACCTCGTCGAGGACGGTGTCGACGAGCATCCCGTCGCCGTGCACCAGGACGCGTCGAGCGCCGAGCGCCCGGAACGCCTCCGGCGGCAGCCAGGCGGCGTGCGCCCGCGGTTCCTCGGCGCCGACCGGCTCGTCGACCGGCTCCTCGGCGCTCACCGGTCCTCCCGCAGCACCACGACCCCGTACGCCGGCAGCCGCAGCGGCTGGCCGGTCTCCGTCCGATCACCGCCGAGCAGGTCGACGCCGCCGGTCGACGCGGTCACCTCGACCGGCTCGGCGCGGTGGTTGAGCAGGAACAGCAGGCGCGTCCCGTCCGGCGCGACCCGCACGGCGGACTCCAGGTCCGGCACGTCCGGGTAGGGCCCGAGCAGGTCGTGCCGGGCCAGCACCTGCCGGACCACCCAGGAGATCCCGACCTGGTCCAGCCCGGCGGCGACGTACCAGCCGTACCCGTCGCCGTGGGCGTTGCGGGTCACCGCCGGTGTGCCGGCGTAGAAGTCGGCCTGGTAGGTGCCGACCACCTCCGCGCCCTGCGGAATCACCAGCTCGAACAGCAGCCGCGCCTCGACCTCGATCTGGTCGGCGCCCGCACCGAGGCGGACCGGGTTGACCGCCTCGGGGCCACGGGCGTCCCACTCGTCGACCCGGATCCCCATGAGCTGCCCGAGCGGGCCCGGCACGTCCAGGAGGAACGCCTGGTCGTTCTCGTCCACCCGACCCGACAGGTACGTGGTCAGCACCGAGCCGCCGCGCGCGGCCACCGCCTCCAACCGCCGCGGCAGGTCTCCCTTGAGCAGGTGCAGGGCCGGCGCGACGACCACGTCGTAGCCGGACAGGTCGGCGGTCACCGGGACGACGTCCAGGTCGACCCCGGCGTCCCAGAGCGCCCGGTGGTACGCCAGCACGACCTGCTGGTAGCGGACCAGCCGGGACGGGCCGTCGGAGATCTCCAACGCCCACCAGCTGTCCCAGTCGAACAGCACCGCCACCCGCGCCGGCGTCCGCGCGCCCAGCGAGGCGGAGCCGAGCCCGCTCAGCTCGGCACCCAGCTCGGCGACCTCCCGGAAGACCCGGGTGTCGGAGCGGCCGGCGTGGCCGATCACCGCGCCGTGGTACTTCTCGCTGGCTCCCCGGGAGGCACGGAGTTGGAAGAACAGCACGGCGTCCGCGCCGTGCGCCACCGCCTGCCAGCTCCACAGCCGCATCAGGCCGGGCCGCTTCAGCGGGTTGACGTCCCGGCAGGCGGTGACGCTCGGGGTCTGCTCCATCAGCCAGAACGGCTGGCCGTCCTTGAGCCCGCGCATCAGGTCGTGGGTCAGCGCCATCCGGGCCGCCGAATCGTCGTCGGGCGGGTAGTTGTCCCAGGAGGCGAAGTCCAGGTGGGGTGCCCAGCGGTGGTAGTCGATCGGCCGGTACATGCCCATGAAGTTGGTCGTGACCGGGAGGTCGGGGCTGGACTCGCGGATGGCGGCCTTCTCGTCGCGGAAGTTGGTGAGCATCGCGTCGGAGGTGAACCGCAGGTAGTCCAGGGTGATGCCCTGGAAGGCCGTGTGGTCGGGGCCGCGCCAGTGCTCGGTCAGCGCCGACGGCGGCTCGATCTGGTCCCAGTCGGTGAAGGTGTGCGACCAGAAGGTGGTGTACCAGGCCGCGTTCAGCTCGTCGAGCGTGCCGTGGCGCTGGCGCAGCCAGTCGCGGAACGCGGCCGCGCAGAGCTCGCAGTAGCAGGCGCCGCCGTACTCGTTGCCGACGTGCCAGGCGATGACCGCCGGGTTGTCGGCGTAGCGGCTCGCCACCCGGCGGGCCAGCTCGGTGGAGAGCCGGCGGAACACCGGTGAGCTGGGACAGGAGTTGTGCCGCTGCCCGAAGCGGTGCTTGCGGCCCTCGAAGTCGGTCCGGGTCACCTCCGGGTACGCCTTCGCCAGCCAGGCCGGGTGCGCGCCGGTGCCGGTCGCCAGGCAGATGCCGCGCCCCTCGGCAGCGGCCCGCTCGACGATCCGGTCCAGCAGCGAGAAGTCGTACACGCCCTCGGCGGGCTGGGTGAGCGCCCAGTCGAACACGCCCACGGTGACCAGGTCGATCCGGGCGGCGTCGAAGAGGCGGTAGTCCTGCTTCCACACGTCCTCGGGCCACTGCTCCGGGTTGTAGTCGCCGCCGAAGGGCACCTTTGCCGTGACGGGCAGGCTCATGCGGTGAACTCCTTCCGGATCAGGTGGATCATCGGGTCGGCGACGCGCAGGAACGCCAGGACCGCGACCGAGGCGAACAGCGCCAGCACCGCCTCGGAGAACACCGCCGTGACGCCGGCCGCCGCGGCCAGCAGCAGGGCGTTGCCGATGGTGACGGCGGGGGTACGCACCAGGAAGTGCACGGCCAGCCGGAGCACGTCTCGGGTGCGGAAGTCGAACAGGGAGGTGATGACCAGGGCGTTGGCGGCGCAGAGGGTCACGCCGACTCCGATCAGGACCAGCGGCACCGCCCACCACCCGGGGACGGCGGCCGCACCGAGGTGGGCGAGGTTGACCGCGAGCACGGTCAGCCACAGCAGCGTCGGCACCCAGACGCGCGACGCCCCTGTGAGGTTGGCCCGGTAGCCCCGCCAGAACACGGCGGCGGGCCGCAGATCCGTCACGTCGGGGCGCTGGTGGCGCAGGGCGTACAGGGCCGCGGCGACCGCCGGGCCGACCGGGACCAGGCATGCCGCGGCCAGCGGCAGGTTGCTCGGGTCCCGCCCGAGCAGCAGCAGCGGCAGCAGCCCGGGCAGGGTGGTGAGCAGGAGCAGCAGCTCGACCACGAGCAGGGTGTAGACGCGGGCGGCGGCCCGGGACAGGGGCCCGTCGCCGAACTGTCGCCAGGTGTGCGTGGCACCGCTCACGGCTGCTCCTCGCGATCGGGCCCGGCCGGCAGGCCGAGCAGTCGGTCGTCGTCCCACCACGGCGGGGTCTCGTCCACCACCGGGCTCAGCTCGACCAGGGTCACCTCGTGCCGGGCCAGGGTGAGGTCCACGTCGACCCGGCCGGCGGCGACCGGCAGGGCGCGGTGGGTACGGGCCGGCTCGGCGGCCTCCCGCAGCGCGTCGAGCTGCCGGGCGCTGGGCGAGCGGGGGCGGCCCAACTCCGCCCAGGCCGCCCACGCGTTACCCGCCTCCTCGCTGACCGTCGAGCGGAGCAGGAACGCCGAGGCCGTACCGGGCGGACCGAGCGGGATCGACAGGGCCAGCGGGTGCCGGTCGGGCACCGGCGAGCGGCCGGTGACATCCACCGGCGCCCAGGCCAGCACGGCGATCCGACCATCGGGGTGTCGGGTCACCAGGTGGTCGTCGCCGCGCGCGAGCACCTCGCCACCGAGGCGGGCCATGAAGGCGTACAGGTGGTAGGTGGGTTTCTTGATCTGGCGGTGGGTGAGCAGGCCGAACCCGCCGTGGAACAGCGCGGTGGGCACCCCCACCTCCTCGAACATGTCGCTGAACGTCCAGTACGAGAAGGAGTCGACGACCTCGCCGCCGGCGGCCAGCACCGGCGCGAGGTACGCGGCGTGGAACGCCGTGTCGTGGATCGGGTTGTCCGGCCGGTAGGAGGAGTTGAACTCGGTGATGTGCACCGGCAGCCCCGCCAGCGCGGTGCCGGCCAGGTGCCGGCGCGGTGCGGCGAACTGGGTGAGCAGCTCCGCCGCCGGGGCGAGCGTCTGGTGGGTGCCGAACGGCACGTGCTGGGCGGGCCCGGAGGTGTAGGCGTGCCGGCTGACGAAGTCGACCGGAATCTGACGGTCGGTGACGAACTCGGCGAAGGGCACCAGCCACTCGTCCGCGCCCGGCGAGATCGCCGGGCCGCCGACCCGCAACGACGCGTCGACCTCCTTGACCGCGTGCGCGCTCACCTCGTACAGGCGGTGGTACGCGTCCCGGTCGGCGCCCTGCCAGAAGGACACCAGGTTGGGCTCGTTCCACACCTCGATCGGCCAGCCGCGGACCTCGTCGAGGCCGTACCGGTCGACCAGGTGGGCGGCCGTGGCCCGGACCAGGTCCGCCCACTCCGACCAGGAACGGGGCGGCGTGACGTTGCCCCGCCACCAGAACACCGTCTGGTCGCCCGAGGCGAGACCCGAGGGCATGAACCCCAGCTCGACGAACGGCCGGATGCCGAGGTCGAGGTACGCGTCGACGACCTGGTCGACGTAGGTGAACGAGTGGTGCACGCGGCGCTCGCCCCGGTGCTCGTACGGGCGGTGCACGCCGACGCCGTCGCTGAGCAGCCCGTGCCCCCGGATGTGCCGGAAGCCGATGTCCCGTTGGATGAGGGCCAGCGAGTCCTGGTAGTCACGGCGCAGGGCCAACTCGAAACGGCCGGTGCCGACACAGCCGCGCCAGGCGTCGGTGAGCCGGCCGATCGGCTGATCGGGAACGGTGATGGGCATGGGGGTCCTCTGGTCGTCCTGCCCGGGACGGGCGGGTCACGCTCGCGCGCCGGTGGTCGCCGGGGTCCGGCCGGGCCGCTGTTCGCCGCCCGACCGGACTTCCCGCTGATCAGCCGTTGTTCTTCTGGAAGCGCTCGTACGCCTTGTTGACCATGTCGATGTACTGCTCGGAGTTCTTGGCCTTCAGCTCGGCCAGGTAGGCGTCCCATTCGCTCAGGGGCCGCTGACCGAGGGCGAACTTCAGCGTGTTCTGGGAGACGAAGTCCTTCAGCGGGGTCTCCCAGAGCGACACCTGCTCGCGTTCCTCATCGGTGAACGGGAACGGCGGGGCCACCTCCCTCGGCTTGCGGGCGTCCATCACCTTCTGGAACTCCAGCTCCTCGGGGGAGAAGAACCCACGGACCAGGTCGGGGGTGCCGCCGTAGGCGAAGACGCCGTTGTAGAAGCCGAAATCCTTCTGCAGGTGCTTGGGGGCCTTCGGGTTGAGCCCGAGGACGTCGACGCCGGCGGTGACGGTGCGCTTGCCGGACGCGTCCTTGGTGAAGGTCGTCCCCTCCACGCCCCACCGGGCGAACTCCTGGCCGGCGTCGGAATACCACAGCCAGTCGATGAACTGCATCATCGCTACGAAGTTCTTGCTCTCCCGGGCCTTCGAGGAAATCATGATGCCGTTCTCCAGACGAGGGAACGGGTTGATCTCACCGGCCGGGCCGACCGGCAGCGGGATCTTGGCCATCTTCGCGTTCGGCAGGGTCTTGGCCAGGTCGGGCCGGTGGTTGTTGACCAGGGTCTGCGCGTTGCCGGTGACCACGAAGGACTTACCGTTGGCGAGCTTCTGGCGCGCCTGGTCGTCGGTCTGGGTGAAGCTCTCCGGGTCGAGCAGGCCCTCGGCCACGAGCTTGTGCAGGTACGTGAGCATCTGCTTGTACTGCTCGGATCCGCCGGTGTAGGTGAACTTCTTGGCCGTCGGGTCCCAGTTGGCGTGCTGGTAGTCCCAGCCGGCCCGGGTGCCGAAGGAAGCGCTGAGGATGTTCAGCAGGGCGCCGGTCGGCGTGGGCTTGCTGAACAGGTCGGAGTACGGGTAGACGTTCGGGTACTTCGCCTTCATCGCCTTGAGCACCGTGTACAGCTCGTCCCAGGTCTTCGGAACCGCAAGGCCCAGCTCCTGGAGGATGTCGGTGCGCACCAGCACCGTGTAGTCCTGCGTGGGCTTCTCGTGGACCCCGGGCAGCAGGTAGAACTTACCGTCGGACTGCCGCAGGTTGTCGATCTCCGGCTTGAGGTTCCACTTGGTGATCTTGTCCTTGAGGTTGGGCATCAGGTCCAGGTAGTCGCTCACCGGGAGGATCGCTCCGGAGGAGACGAACGCGTCCTCCTGCGGGTGGTACGTCTTCGGAATGATCAGCGGGGCGTCCCCGGCGCCGATCAGCAGGCTGCGCTTCTGCTCGTAGTCGCTCAACGGAACGGCGACGGGCTCGATCTTCACGTTGGTCCGCTTGGTCAGCTCCGACCAGAACAGCCAGTCCTCCTTGAGCGGATAGAACGTGTGGTTGTTGTAGAGCGTGGAGAAGGACAGCGTCTCGGTCGCCTTGAACTGGTCGCCGACGCCGTAGTCGGCCATCGCGCCGGCCCGGTTCTCCGACAGGTCCGTCGACTCGCCGGGGTCCTCGGAACAGGCGGCGGTGAGGGTGAGCGCGAGCAGACCCGCGGTGGCCATCGCCACGCGGCGCCACGTCTTGTGGAGCATGGCTCGTCCTTTCGGTGGTGGGGGTTTCGAGGTGGAGGGGTGCGGCCCCGGCGTCATCCCTTGACGGCGCCGAGCATCACGCCGGAGACGAAGTACCGCTGGACGAAGGGGTAGACCGCCAGGATGGGCAGGGTGGTGAGCACGACGGTCACGGCCTGGAGCGTGGCGGCGGCCTGGACCTTGTCGGCGTCGGCGGCGGCCGACTCGGCGCTGGTGGCGCCCGCGATGAGGTTGCGCAGGTACACGGTGACCGGGAGCAGGTCCTGCCGGTCGAAATAGAGGAACGCGGTGAACCACGAGTTCCAGAAGGAGACCGCGTAGAAGAGCACCATCGTCGCGATGATCGCCTTCGACAACGGCAGCACGATCCGCAGCAGGATGCCGTACGTGTTCAGGCCGTCGACCGCCGCGGCCTCCTCCAGCTCGGTCGGCAGGCTCTCGAAGAACGCCTTCATGACCAGCAGGTTGAAGACGCTGATGGCGTTGGGGATCACCACGGCCCAGATGGTGTTCTTCATCCCCAGGCTGGTGACCAGCACGTAGTTGGGGATCAGGCCGCCGGAGAAGAACATCGTGAACAGCGCGATGCCGACGAGGACGCCGCGTCCCTTGAGGTGCGGCTTCGACAACACGTACGCGTAACACGTGGTCAGGACGATCGAGATGAGCGTCGCGACCAGCGTGTACACGATGGTGTTGCGGTAGTTCGTCCAGAACATCGAGTCGGACATCACCAGCTTGTACGAGGTCAGGTCGAAGCCGCGTGGGACCAGGCTGACCTTCCCCGCGATGATGTACGCCTCCTCGCTGAGCGAGCGGGCCACGATGTTGAGGAACGGGTACAGCGTCACGATGACGACGCCGATCAGGACGACCGTGTTGACCACCCGGAAGATCCGGTAACCCCGGCTGTCCACCGGCCCACGGGTCTGCGGGGCGTCTCTTCTCGTACCGAGGGTCACCACAGGCTCGTCCCTACCGTGCGACGGGAGATGAGGTTCGCCGACAGGACCAGGACCAGCCCGATGACCGCCTCGAAGAGGCCGATGGCGGCCGCGTAGCTGAAGTTGCTGGACTGGAAGCCCATCCGGAACAGGTAGGTGGAGATCACGTCCGCGGTCGGGTACGTCAGCGGGTTGTAGAGCAGCAGGATCTTCTCGAACCCGACCGCCATGAAGCTGCCGATGTTGAGGATCAGCAGCGTCACCATCGTCGGCCGGATACCGGGCAACGTCACGTGCCAGGTCTGTCGAAGCCGGCTGGCGCCGTCGATCCGGGCGGCCTCGTACAGGTCCTCGTCGATCGTCGTGAGGGCGGCGAGGTAGAGGATCGTGCCCCAGCCGACGGTCTGCCAGACCTCGGACGAGACGTAGATGGTGCGGAACCACTCCGGTTGTTGCAGGAACGCCACCGCGTCGCCGCCGAACAGGCGGACGAGTTGGTTGGCCGTGCCGTCGATCGACGTCAGCTGCATGACCATCGCCGCCACGATCACGATCGACAGGAAGTGCGGCAGGTAGGACACGGACTGGACGAACCGCTTGAACCGGCGGGCACGCACCTCGTTGAGCAGCAGCGCCAGCACGATGGGCAGCGGGAAGCAGAACAGCAGGGTCAACGTCCCGAGCACCAGCGTGTTGGTGAAGACCTCCCAGAACGTCGGGTCGGTGAAGAACATCCGGAAGTACCGCAGCCCGACCCAGTACTCGCCGAAGATGCTGCCGCCCGGCTTGAACCGCCGGAACGCGATGATGTTCCCGATCATCGGCAGGTACCGGAAGATCAGGAAGAACAGCAGCGGCAGCACGGCGAGCGAGTAGAGCTGCCAGTCCCGGCGCAGCGCCTGCCGCCAGGTCCGCCGACGGCCCGGCGCGCGCCGCCCGGGAGGGCCGGCCTCGGCCGGCACGGGCTCCGGTGTCGGCGGCGTCGGCCGCAACGTCTCGGCCGTCATCCCCGGCCTCCGGCGCGGGCCGCCGCGCCGCTGCCGACTGGCACCTGATCTCTCATGCCCCAGACCCCTTAGCTCCGGCCACATCCCGCGCCCTTCCGGCGGCCAGGTACGTGGCGAGCGGTCCACGATCCGAAACTTTCCGGAAACCCGCGTAACCTTTTCGGCAACCTAAGTGCACCGACTGGGTGTGTCAAGGGTCTCACGTCGACTCCCGGCAACCCCTCCTGCGCTCCCGAACCGCGCATCCTGCGCCTCGTGACGCATCGACGGGCGTTCGGCCTCAGGGACGGCTGTCCCGGTCGCCGCACCGGCTCGCACGAACCCGAGATCGTGTTAGGGTCTCCCGAAACTTTCGGATGCTGCGCGAGGCCGCGATGACAGAGCACCGCCCGCTCGACCCACCCGCCTCCACCACCATCGCGACGATCGCCAACGACGTGGGCGTATCGGTCGCCACGGTGTCCAAGGTCCTCAACGGACGCGGCGATGTCGCCCCCGACACGAGGGCCCGCGTCGAGGCGAGTCTCGACCGCCACCGGTACCAGCGCCGGGGCAGGAGGACCTCGTCCGGCCATGGCCGCGTCGACCTCGTGTTCCACGAGTTCGACGCCGGATGGGCCATGGAGATCCTGCGCGGCGTCGAGGCGGTGACCAGCGACGCCGGGATCGGGCTCGCCGTCTCCCAGCTCGACGGCGCGCACCGCCCGTCGACACGGTGGCTGGACGCGCTGCTCACCGACCGGCCCCTGGGCGTGGTGTTCGTCCTCTGCCACCTGGCCGAGGCCCAGCAGCAACACCTGCGACGGCAGGGGATCCCGTTCGTCGTCGTCGACACCGACAGCGCGACCTCGGCCTCGGTGCCCACCGTCGGGTCCAACAACTGGAACGGCGGCCTGCTCGCCACCCGGCACCTGTTCGAGCTGGGGCACCGGCGGATCGCGATCATCTCCGGCCCACCGGACGTGCTGTGCAGCCGGGCACGGGCGGCCGGCTTCCAGTCCGCCCACGACGAGGCCGGGGTCGAGGTCGACCGGGAGCTGGTCCGGTACGGCAGCTTCTCCGCGAGCGCGGGGCACGAGCACGGCCTGCGGCTGCTGCGCCGACCGGACCGGCCGACCGCGATCTTCGCCGGCTCGGACATCCAGGCCATGGGGGTGCTCCGGGCCGCCCGCCAGTGCGGCCTGCGGGTGCCCGAGGACCTCTCGGTGATCGGGTACGACAACCTGCCGGTCGCCGCCTGGACCGACCCCGCCCTCACCACGATCAACCAGCCGTTGCACGACATGGCCGGCATCGCCACCCAGATGCTTCTGGGGCTGGCGCGGGGCGTCGAGCCGGCGAGCAGCCGCATCGACCTGGTGACCGAGCTGGTCGTCCGCGAGAGCACCGCACCTCCCGCCCACCCGCGCTGACCCCTGCGAGGTTCCGTGCCCCACCCCGATGCGTCCCTCGAACAGCTCCAGCGGTACGCGCCCACCGTCGTCGAGCCCGACGACTTCGACCGGTTCTGGAGCGACACCCTGGCCGAGGCGGCCGCCCCGCCGGTGCTCATCGAGGTCCGTCCGGAGCCCACCGACCTACGGCTGCTCGACTCCTGGGACGTGACGTTCGCCGGCTTCGACGGCGACCCGGTGCGCGCCTGGTACACCCGACCGGCGCACGTGCACACGCCGCTGCCCGTCGTGGTCGAGTACGCCGGCTACGGGCGCGGCCGTGGCCTGCCGCACGAGCGGCTCACCTGGCCGGTGGCCGGGTACGCGCACCTGCTGATGGACAACCGGGGTCAGGCGGGGCAGTACGGCGCCGGTGACACCCCGGACCGGCACGGCGCTCCCGGCGGCCCGTGGCCGGCCACCTGGGGGATCCTCGACCCGCGGGACTACCACTACCGCCGTCTGATCACCGACGCGGTGCGGGCCGTCGACGCGGCCCGGGCCCTGCCGGGCGTCGACGCGAGCCGGGTCGCCCTGGTCGGCAACAGCCAGGGTGGTGGCCTCGCCCTCGCGGTGGCCGGCCTCGTCGGCGACCTCGCGGCCCTGGTGACCACCGCCCCGTTCCTCTGCGACGTGCAGCGGGCCATCGGGTCGACCGATGTGTCGCCGTACGGCGAGATCGCCCGGTACCTGGCCGTGCACCGAGAGGCCGAGGCGATGGTCCGGCGCACACTGTCGTACGTCGACGGGGTGAGCTTCGCCCGGCGGGCGACGGCACCGGCGCACTTCGGGCTCGGCCTGCGCGACACCGTCTGCCCGCCGAGCACCGGCTTCGCCGCCTACAACCAGTACGGGGCCGCGACGGGCCGACCGCACCGGGAGATGCACGTCTACCCGTTCAACGGCCACGAGGGCGGTGAGGCCCTCCACGTACGGCGTCAGCTCCGCTGGCTCGGCTCGCTGCTCCGCCCGACCTCCCCGTCCGACCAGGACTGACGGAGCGGCCGGTCGCCGTCATCGTCCCGGAGCCCCGTAGAGCCGGCTGACGGTCTCGGCGACGCAGACGGGCTTGCCGCCACCGTCGCTCTCCACGGTGACCGCGGCGACGAGCTGCACCCCGCCGTCGACCGGGGACACGTCGGCGATGACGACGGTGGCCCGGACGGCGGCGCCGACCCGGAGAGGGGCGGGGAAGCGCACCCGGTTCAGCCCGTAGTTGACCCCCATCGCCACCCCCTCGACCCGGTAGAGCTGGCCCGCCAGCGCCGGGAGCAGCGACAGGGTCAGATAGCCGTGCGCGATGGTGCCCCCGAAAGGCCCGGCGGCGGCGCGTACCGGGTCGAGGTGGATCCACTGGTGGTCGTCGGTGGCGTCGGCGAAGAGATCGACCCGGCTCTGCTCGATTCGCTGCCACGGGCCGGGGCCGATGGTCTCGCCGACCGCGCCGGCCAGCTCGTCGAACGAGGTGAAGACTCGCACTGGTCCTCCTGGGGCTAGAAGGCGTTGACGCCGGTGAGCGCACGTCCGATGAGGAGCTGCTGTATCTGGCTGGTGCCCTCGTAGAGGGTGGCGACCCGGGCGTCGCGCAGGTACTTGCCGACCGGGTACTCGTCGATGTAGCCGTACCCCCCGAAGACCTGGACCGCGTTGTTGGCCGCCCGGACGGCGGCCTCGCTGGCGAAGAGCTTGGCCATCGACGCCTCGGTGGCGAACGGCCGGCCACGGTCGATCAGGTCGGCCACCTGCCACACCAGCAGCCGGGCCGCGGCGGTGTCCACCGCGATGCCGGCGAGCAGTTGCTGGACGAGTTGGTGGCCGGCGATCGGCTTGCCGAACTGGGTCCGCTGCCCGGCGTAGCCCACGGCCGCGTCCAGGCACCCCTGGGCGATGCCGACGCAGCCGGCGGCGACGGACATCCGGCCCTTGGCCAGGGTGGCCAGCGCCAGCCGGAACCCGGCGCCCTCGGCACCGAGGCGCGCCGTGTCGGGCACCCGCACCTCGTCGAAGCGCAGCTCTCCGGTCGCCTGCCCGCGCAGGCCGAGCTTGCCGTGGATCTCCCGCCGGGTCAGCCCGGCGCTGCCGGTGGGCACCAGGAACGCGGTGATGCCCCGGTGCCCGGGGCCACCGGTGCGGGCGAAGACCAGAGCGACGTCGGCGGTGGTGCCGTTGGTGATGAACGTCTTCGTGCCGGTGAGCAGCCAGTCGGCGCCGTCGCGCACCGCGCGGGTCCGCAGCGCTGCGGCGTCCGAGCCGCTGTCCGGCTCGGTCAGCGCGAAGCAACCGAGCGCGGCACCGGAGCAGAGCCGGGGCAGCCACTCGGCCCGCTGTTCGGCCGACCCGTGTGTGGCGATCGACTTCGCGACCAGGCCGAGCGAGACCGACACGATGCCGCGCACGGCCGAGTCTCCCCGGCCCAGTTCCTCCAGCACGAGGCAGTACGCGAGGTGGTCGCCGCCGGAACCGCCGTCGGACTCGTCGATGGTCAACCCCAGGAAGCCCAGATCGCCGAGCATGCCCACGACGTCGGGGTCGACCCACTCGCGGCGATCCCAGGCCGCCGCGTGGGGCACCAGCTCCCGGTCGGCGAACTCCGCGGCGAGCTGGCGGACCGCGGCCTGTTCCGCGGAGAGGGTGAGCTCCATGAGGAATAAACTAGCGGTGATAGTTTTGGCCGTCCAGGGCGGACCACGAGCCGCCGGCCGTCACCGGTCGGAGATCAGCTCGGCGGCGAACGCCCGGGCGAGTTCGGTGCGGGACCGGATGCCGAGCCGGTGGAAGACGTTGCGCAGGTGGTGGTCGACCGTGCGGGTGGAGAGGAACATCCGGGCGGCGATCTCCCGGTTGGTGGCACCCTCGGCGACCAGTTGGGCGATCCGCAGTTGCTGACCGGTCAGCAGCCGCGCCGCGGGCAGATCCGGCGGGCCGACCGACTCCCCCGCCGCGCGCAGCTCCGCGGTGGCCTGCTCGGCCCAACAACTCGCGCCGAGCAGGGTGAACGTCTCGCGGGCCTGGTGCAGGTGCCCACGGGCGTCGCGCGGACGCCGGCTGCGGCGCAGCTCCTGACCGAAGAGCAGCTCGGTACGCGCCCGCTCGAACGTGCCAGCCTCCGTCGGGTGCAGTCGCAGCGCGGTCCGGAACTCCCGCTCGGCCTCGGCACTGCCCCGGGGCGCGAGCAGCGCGTGACACCGGGCGGAGAGCGCCCGGCGCAGTGGACTCGCGGTGCTGCTGGCCCAACGGTCGAAGACGGCGAGCGCGGCGGTCGCCGCAGGGCGGTGCGCCAGGTGGGCCGCCGCCTCCACCAGGTACGGGGTCGCCATCACCTGGACGAGGACCTGCCCCCGGCCGGTGCCGAGCCGCGCCAGCGACGCCAGTCGGTCGGCAGCCTCGACATGTCGGCCGTCGACCAGGTCGAGCACCGCCAGCGCCCACCCGGCGAGGGCATGCGGCCGGCTGCCCGGCGCCGGCGCCTCGCCGATCCCGCGGATCCACCGCAGGCTGGCGCCCCGGTCGGCGCGGATGGCGGCCAGCACCGCGAGCATGCCCAGATGGACGTTGGCGCAGTTGACCTGCCCGGTGGCGCGGGCGACCCGCAGCCCGTCCCGGGACGTCTCCGCCGCGGCCTCGTGCCGGCCCAGCCAGTACTCGGCCACCGCCCGCAGCTCCAGTGCCCGGGACAGCATGGACAACTCGCCCCGCTCCCGGGCCAGCCCGACGGCGCGTTCGGCGAGCCGGTGCGCGGCCCCGTCCACGGCCACCACCAGGCCGGCCGCCGCCGCGCAGGTGAGCGCGGTGGGGGTCAGCGCCGGCCCGGTCAACCGACCACCGAGCACGACGGCCCGGCGCAGCGCCGGGCCGGCCCGTTCATGGTCACCGCGCAGGGTCGCGGCCACCCCGGCGACCAGGGAGCCCATCAACTCGGTGGCCGGCGGCTCGTTCGGGCAGCGCAACGCCAACGCCCGGCGCCCGACCTCCGCGTACCGGTACTGGTCTCCGGCGAAGCAGACGGCCTCGCCGGCACGCACCAGCGCGGCAAGGGCAAGGGCACGGTCGTTGCCGGCCACGGCCCCGGCGGCGGCCAGCAACGTGATCGACGCACCCGACGCGTCGTCGCACCGCAACTCCAGCTCGCCACGCAGCAGCTCGGCCCGCCCGCGGACGCCCGGGTCCACGGAGACGGCGCGAAGGCGGTCGAGCAGCAGTCGGGCCTGACCGGGTTGGCCGCCGGCCCAGGCGTACCGGGCCGCGGCCAGCAGCCGGGCGGCGGCGCGGGTGGGGTGGTCGCTGAGTTCGGCGGCCCGGCACAGCGCCGCCGAGGCGGTGGCCCAGCCGCCCTGACCACCGGCCGCGGCCTGCTCCAGCTCGGCCGCCAGGGCCGGGTCGGTGGCCGCCGTCGCGGCGGCGAGGTGCATCGCCCGGCGCAGGCGCTGGCCCTCGGGATCGAGGACGCCGGCGAGCAGCCGGTGCGCCGCGCGACGCTCGGCGAGCGGCGCGCTGGCCACGACCATCGCGCGGGCCAGCGGCTGCGGGAACGTGACGCCGGTCGGCTCGACGCGGACCAGGCCGGCGACCTCGGCCGGGGCGAGCGCCTCGACCGTGGTCCCGGCGGCTCCCGCCGCCCGCATCAGGGTTCCCGGGTCCCCGTCCTCGTCGAGCGCGGCGAGCAGCAGCGTCCGTCGACTGTCCGGCGGCAACCGGTCCAGCCTGGCCCGGTAGGCGCGGCCCAGCGCACCGTCGGCCGGCGGCGCGGTGGGCAGCGGATCCTCCCCCCGCCACTGCTCGGGGCTGAGCACGTCGGCGAGGTCCACCAGGGCCTGCGGGTTGCCGCCGCCGACGGCGGCGAGCGTGACCGCGACCGGCGCGGCGGGCCGCTCGGGCGACCGGTCGGTGAGGACGGCGACGCTCTCCCGCTCGTCCAGCGCCCGGAGCCGGTGCGCCGGGATCCCGTCGACCGTCGTGGTGACGTCCGCGGTGAGCAGGACGGCGACCGGCAGGTGCCGCAGCCGGCGGGCCACGAAGGCCAGCACCTGGGTGGTCTCCCGGTCGCCGCGGTCGACGTCGTCCATGGTGGCGAGCAGTGGGCGGTCCCGGGCGACGGCGCCGAGCAGGCCGAGCACCGCCATCGACAGCGCCAGGTGGCGGTCGACCGGACAACCCTCGCCGGACAGCGTCCGCCGCAGCAGGTGTCGCTGCTGCTCCGGCAGTGCGGCGGCGCGGTCGAGCACCGGATCGAGCAGGCGTTGCAGGCCGGCGTACGGCAGGGCGGCCTCCTCGGCCAGGCCGGTGCCGGCGAGCACGGTGCAGTGCCCGGCGTACCGGTGGGCGTACGCGACCAGCGCGGTCCGGCCCGACCCCGGCTCACCGTGCAGCAGCAGGGCACCGCCACCGTCGGTCACGCCGTCGAGCAGGTTCCGGACAGCCCGGCACTCGTCGTCTCGGCCGCGCAGCACGGTTATTTGCACTCTTGATGCAGTAACCATGCATTCAGTGTCACCTATCGGTAACCGAATGGAAAGAGGTGGCCACCAGCGTGAGGGGCCGGTGTCAGCCGGCCGGCACCTCGGCCAGCAGGGCGCCGACCGTCCGCGCCATCACCCCACGGGCCTGATCCACGCCCAGCCCCAGGCCGTCACGCAGCATCGACCAGGCCGGCCACATGCTCGCCGCGACCAGCGCGTTGAGCAGCTGGCCGCGCCCGGCCCCGGCCTGCGCCAGCTCGGCGGCGAAGAGCTCCTCCACCTCGTCCCGGACGCGTTCGATGTGCTTGAGCCGGTTGCGGTGCAACTGGTCGGAGACCGGCTCGCGCATCTGGGCGGCCCGCGCCGACGGCGCGATGAGCTGGAGCAGCCGGGCCCGTTGCCGGCAGTACGCGTCGACCCGCTTCGACAACGGCAGCGCCGGCGAGATCGGCCGGTAGGCGGCGTCCTGCTGGCGGAGCACCTCCGCGCCACTGGCCTCGAAGAGGGTCTCCATGTCCTTGAAGTTGGTCCAGAGCGTCCGCAACGAGATGCCGGCCCGCTCGGCGATGCGCTCCCCGGTCGGCCGGAGGTCGCCCTCGGAGATGAGCGCGAGGTGTGCCTCGACGATCGCCGCACGGGTGCGCTCGGCTCGGGCGGTCCGTCCGTCGACCCGGCCCTGGACCTCGACCCCGCCCATCCGCCCCCGCCCCTTCACCGCCACGACGCCCCCCGACGCACCGCAGAGTCTAGACAGGCCGCGAGCAGCGTCATCCGGGCGTCCACGGGCGCCGTCATCCGGCTCGACCGGTCAGCGTGACGCCGCCGTCGCACACGATGGTCTGTCCGGTGATCCAGGCGGCGTCGGCGGATGCCAGGAAGGCGACCAGGCCGGCCACGTCCTGCGGCAGGCCGAGCCGCCCGAGGGGATACCGCGCGGCGACCTCCTCCTCCCGGCCCTCGTAGAGCGCGGCGGCGAAGCGGGTCTTCACCACGCCGGGGGCGACGGCGTTGACCCGGACGGCCGGCCCCAGCTCCACGGCGAGGCTGGCCGTGAGGTGGTTGAGCGCTGCCTTGCTCACCCCGTAGAAGGCGATGCCGGGTGACGGGCCGAGCCCGGCCACCGACGAGACGTTGACCACGCAGCCACCCCGGTCGGCCATGCCGGCGGCGCAGACCTCCTGCACCCAGCCGAGCGCGGCGACCAGGTTGACGTCGAGGATCTTGCGCGCCGCCGCCAGGTCCAGCCCGACCAGCGGGCCGTGCACCGGGTTGATGCCGGTGTTGTTGACCAGGAGGTCCACCGGCCCGAACGCGGCGCTGACCTCGCGCACGGCGGCGGCCCGGTGCTCGGCGTCGTCGGCGCGCCCGGGCACGGCCACGGCGTACGCGGGCCCGCCCAGGGCGTCGACCGCCTCGGCCAACGCCTCCGGACGTCGGGCGGTCAGGCCCACCCGCGCGCCCTCGGCCACCAACCGCTGGGCGATGGCCAGACCGATTCCCCTACTGGCACCGGTGACGATGGCGACCCGATCGGCAAGGCGACCCGAATATGCATTCACAGTGCAGATAGTAGAAGTGGCGATCGGCGCCGGTCAACGTCCGGGATGCGCGTCCAACGGGCTCGCGCGCCGCGATCGAGGCAGCCGGACGACCGGGCACGGTCACGGCGGTTCGCCGCGTGACCGCGCCCGGTCGTCTGCCCGTACGTCCGTCCTCAGGAGACGGTCGGCACCCCGTTGGCCGGCGGTGTCACCGGCGTGGCCGTGTACTCGTTGACCGGGCCGTCCGCCTCGTCGGTCTCGTACGCCGGCCCGAAGTAGCTCTGCACACCCCCGGTCACCCGGCTCAGCCGCTGCCCGCCGTAGCCGGAGTGGTCGTTCGCGGAGAAGCGCAGCGGCACCAGCCCGGGACCCTGGAAGCCGCCCTTCTGCACGGTCTGCAGGACCTTCTCCCGGGTGAGATCCTTGCCGGCGGCCAGCAGCACCTGCACGAAGAGGTAGCCGACCGACATGCCGTAGACGGTGTTGCCGTCGAAGGGCGCGTCACCGTTGTGCGTCTTGTTGATTTTCGCGAAGAGCTGGATCCACGGGTTCGCGGTGTCGTTCTGCATGGGCAGGTAGTTGGTGCCGACCATGCCCTCCAGCAGCGGCGCGGCGGTGCCGAGCTGCTTGGCCAGGGTGGGGTAATCGGCCCCGACGTTGGAGACCAGCCACTGTGGCTTGAAGCCCAGCCGCGCCGCGGTGCCGATGGAGAGCGCGGTGAAGCCGGGCACGGTGGCGAGCACGACGACCTGGCAGCCGGCCGCCTTGAACGCGCCGATCTGCGGCGCCACGTTGGTGTTGCTGGTGACGTACGTCTGCTTGACCGCCACGGCGGTCGCGCCGAGCACCTTCTCCACGCCGACCAGGCTGTCCCGGCCGAAGTCGTCGTCCTGGCCGAGGAAGCAGACCTTCTGGCCGGCCAGGTTCGCCTTCGCGTACGTGGCCAGAATCTTGCCCTCGACCGTGTAGTCCGGGTTGAACCCGAACGTGCCCGGGTACTTGTCCGGCTGGTCCCAGCTACGGCTGCCGGAGGCGACGAAGAGGTCCGGCACGCGGTTGCTCTTGAGGAAGTCGAGCACGCCGGTGTGCGTCGGCGTGCCGAGGCCGTTGAGCACGGCGAAGACCTTGTCCTGCAGGACGAGCTGGCGAACCACCTGCTGGGTGTTCGCCGGGTTGTAGCCGTCGTCCATGATCTTGTAAGTGATCTTGCGCCCGTGTACGCCGCCGTTGGCGTTGACGTAGTCGAAGTACGCCTTCGTCGCCGGAGCGATCTTGGAATAGCCGGCCGAGGCCGGGCCCGTGAGCGGCATGTGCGTGCCGACGACGATCTCCGAGTCGGTGACACCGGGCACCGATCCCCCGCCGGGACCGGAACCGTCGTCGCCGCTGCAACCGGCGGCGCTGATCAGCAGGGCTATGGTGCTGGCGATCGCGAGACCGCGTCGTGCCGAACGGTGCATGGGAAACACCGACCTTTCTCGGTCCGGTTCAGTCGAACTTCTGTGGTGGTGGGACGCCCGGCCGGAGCCGGACCGGGACAGCTCAGGACCGCCGCGCCGACCACCGGGCCAGCAGCGCCCGGCCGAGACGCGACAGCAGACCCTGCACGCCACCGGGCGCGGCGATCATGACGACGATCAGGGTGATTCCGAAGATCGCCAGCGGGAGGTTGCCCTCCATCCGCTGCGCCACGGCGGGCGAGAGGGTCAGCATCTCGGTCAAGGAGTGGGTGAGATCGGGCAGGGCGACCAGCAGGACGGCGCCCCACAGCGCGCCGGTGAGGCGGCCGAGACCGCCGATCACCACGGCCATCAGCAGGAACAGCGACAGGGTCAGCGAGAACGCGCCCGGTGAGACGCTCTGCGCCAGCACCGCGAGCAGCGCGCCGCCGAGACCCGCGGTGGCGGCGCTGACCACGAACGCCAGCACCTGGGTACGGGCCACGTGGATGCCGGCCAGACGCGCGGCCACCTCGTCGTCGCGGACCGCCCGGAAGGTGCGCCCGTACCGGCTGCGGATCAGGTTGGCCAGCAGCAGCAGGGCGAGCAGGGTGGCCGCGCCGGTGAGCCAGAGCTGCCACCGCTCGTAGGGGAAGTACGGCCCGAGCGACACCGGCGGCGGCTCCACCGGCACCGACAGCCCCTGCTCACCGTTGAAGACGCCGTCGAAGGTGACGGCCAGCGCCGGCACGACGACAGCCACGGCCAGGGTCACCCCGGCCAGGTAGGGACCGCGCAGCCGCGCCGCCGCGACGCCGACGACCGCGCCGACCGCCACCGTGCCGAGCACCGCCGCACCGAGCGAGAGCGGCAGCAGCCAGCCGCCGGTCATCCCCCGGTCGGCGAACGCGTTCTGGCAGAACGCCACCGTGTACGCACCCGTCGCCATCAACGCGCCGTGCCCGAGCGAGAGCTGGCCGTTGAGCCCGGTGAGGACCGTCAACCCGGCGGTGGCGCAGAGGTAGGCCGCCACCGTGGCGAGCTGGAAGTTGCGGAACGGCTCGACGGCGTAACTGACCCCGACCAGCAGCAGCCCGGCGGCGAGCATGATGGCGAGGTGGCGCAGCAGGGTCGAGCCACGCCGCCGGTCGACCGGACGGTCGCCGGCGTCGGCCGGCCGCTGCGTCGGCGGCACGGCCGCCCGGGTGGCGCTCACACCCGCCTCGCCGCGACCGGGGCGAACAGCCCGCCGGGCCGGACCAGCAGCACCGCCAGCAGCAGGACCAGCACCGCCAGCGGCGTGAGGTCACTGCCGGCGTAACCACTGACGTAGGAGAGCAGCAGACCCACCACCAGACCGCCGACCACCGCCCCGGGTGGACTGTCCAGGCCACCGACCACCGCCGCGGTGAACGCCGACACGAAGACCAGATCCATGGCGTGCGGGTGCAGGCCCAGCTCGGTGGGGATGACCAGCATGGCGGCCAGCGCGCCCACACCCGAGGCGAGCGCCCAGCCGAGAGTCAGCATGCCGCCGACGTTGACCCCGAGCAGTCGGGACACCTCCGGGGCGAACGCCGCCGCGCGCATCCGCAGCCCGACCGCCGTCCGCGCGAAGATCCAGGCCAGCCCGACGACCACCACCCCGATCGTCGCGAACACGAACAGGTCGTACGGCGAGAGCACGGCCAACCCGCCCACCGTGAGAGCGGAGCGGCTGAACGGCGCCTCGGCGGGGCGGAACTCACTGCCGTACACCATGCCCAGGACGGCCTGGATCAGCAGCACCAGCCCGAGCGCGACGATCACCGGGTTGAGCGGCGAGGTGTGGTCGACGTAGCGCATCACCGCGCGGTCGACCAGCGCGCCGAGCAGCAGCCCGGCGACGATCGCCACCACGAAGCCGAGCCAGTACGAGCCGGTCTGCGCGGACACGGTGTAGGCGACGTACGCGGCGGCGACGGCCATCGCCCCCTGCGCGAAGTTGACGACCCGTGCCGCCCGCCAGATGAGCACCAGGGCGAGCGCGAACGCGGCGTACACCGCGCCCCGGGAAAGGCCGTCGATGGTGAGAAAGACGAAGCGGTCCAACAGTCCTCCCTCCTGGGGACGAGGTGGTGGTCAGAATCCGAGGTACGCGTGCCGCAGCTCGACGTCGTCACGCAGCTTGTCGGCCGGAGCGGCGATCACCACCTGGCCGAGGGCCATCACGACGCCCTGGTCGGCGACGGCGAGTGCGCTGCGCACGTTCTGCTCGACCAGCAGCACCGTCAGGCCGGTACGGTCACGCAGTTGCCGGAGCAGGGCCATGGTCCGCGCGACCACCCGCGGCGCCAGCCCGAGTGACGGCTCGTCGAGCAGCAGCAGGCGCGGTCGGGCGACCAGCGCCCGGCCGAGCGCGAGCATCTGGCGCTCGCCACCGGAGAGCTGGTGGCCGAGGTGCCGGCGGCGCCGCGCCAGCGGCTCGAAGAGCTCGTAGACCTCGGTGAGCGCACGGCCGGCGTCGGCACGGTCGCGCCGCCACAGCCCGCCGAGCCGCAGGTTCTCGTCGACGGTCAGCTCGTTGATCACGCCCCGGCCCTCCGGCACGTGCGCCATGCCCCGCCGGACGAGCTTCTCCACCGGCGTTCCGCGCAGGTCCTCCCCGGCGAGGAGCACCTGCCCGGCGGCCGGACGGATCATCCCGGACAGCGCGCGCAGCAGGGTGGTCTTGCCGGCGCCGTTGGCACCGACGACCGCGGCGATGGTGCCGGCCGGAACGGTGAGGTCGACGGCCTGCAGCACGGGCGCGGCGCCATAGCCGGCCACCAGACCACGCACCACGAGCAGATCCTCGGCGCTCACGCGGTGCCACCTTTCGTTCGCGACTGCGGGGCTCGCAGGCCCGGCTCACTCCTCGCGCTCACGCCGTGCCACCTTTCGTTCGCGACTGCGGGGCTCGCAAACCCGGCTCACTCCTCGCGCTCACGCGGCTGCCTCGTCGATGGTGGCTCCCAGGTAGGCGTCGGTGACCGCCGGGTCGTCGCGGATCTCGTCCGGTGTGCCGGCGGCGATCACCCGGCCGAAGTCGAGAACCACGATCTCGTCGCAGACCGCCATCACCAGATCCATGTGGTGTTCCACCAGCAGCACCGCGCAGGGGTCGGCGTCCCGTCGGGGAAGCTGCCGGATCAGCTCCGCCAACTCGGTGATGTCGTCGGCACCGAGGCCACCGGCGGGTTCGTCGAGCAGGAGCAGCCGGGGTCGGGCGGCGAGCGCACGGGCCAGGGCGACCCGCTGCCGTACGGCGAAGGGCAGTGTGGCCGGCGCGGCCCCGGCGTGCCCGGCGATGCCCAGGTCGTCCAGGATGTCCAGCGCGTGCTGGCGCAGCCGCCGCTCGTCGCGGTCGCTGCTGGGCAGGCCGAGCAGCGCCGGCACGAAACCGGCCCGCGCGGTGTGCGAGGCGCCGGTCATGACGTTCTCCAGCACGGTGAGCCCGGCGAAGAGCCCGGTGCCCTGCAGGGTGCGGGCGATGCCGAGGCGCGTCAGCCGGTGCGGCCGTGGCCGCAGGGGCGCGCCGTCCAGGGTGAGCGAACCCGTCTCCGGCGCGACGAAACCGCAGATCACGTTGAACACCGTGGTCTTGCCGGCGCCGTTGGGCCCGATGACGCCCACCACCCGGTTGGGTGACACCCGCAGAGAGACGTCGTCGAGGGCGGTGAGGCCACCGAAACGTACGCCGATGTGGTGCAATGCGAGGCCGCGCTCCATCACCCATCCCTCTGTCGTGGCGGGTGTTATTTACACTCGCAGTGTACGTTTCTCGGGTACCGCGTCAAGACCTTCAATACCTCCCCACCGGCACACGAAGCGGGGCGGCCGCCACCGGCGACCGCCCCGGGTTCGCGGTCAGGAACTGGGGCAGGTGTTGCGGTACTCCTCGATCTGCAGTCCACTCGGGCCGGGGCAGAGGAACGGCTCGTAGCGGGTGTCGTCGTCGACGAACCGCTTGAGCCAGGCCACCATCTGCCGGGCGGTCGGCGTGTTGACCGACTGCGGGAAGAAGTGGCTCGCCCCGTTCAGCTCCAGGTACGCCTTCTCCGCGGAGGAGGGAATGCTGTTGTAGAACGGCTCCGAGTGCGACGAGACCGGCGCGACGCTGTCGCTCTCGCCACCGATGATCAGGGTGGGCACCCGCAGCTCGGACCAGCTCTTGTCCGTGTTCCACGGTGCCAGCGGCACCGCGGCCTGCAACGACGGCCGGGCGGACGCCGCCTCCAGGCTTCCGCCGCCGCCCATCGAGTGGCCGGCCACGGCGAGCCGGGTGCCGTCGATCCGGGTACGCACCGAGCTGCGCTCGACCAGGTAGTCCAGTGCGGCGAGCAGTTGCCGGCCACGGCTGTCCGGCTGGTCGAACCGGCTGTTGGTCTCGATGCCGATCACCACGAAGCCGTGTGAGGCGAGCCGGGGGCCGAGCCAGCTGATGCTGGACCAGGCCGCGGTGTAGCCGGGCGAGATGGCGACGGCGCCGAAGGTGCCCTCGCTGGTGCTGGTCGGGTAGTAGATGACGCCGCCGCCGAAGCCGGTGACGCTCAGCGAGGACACGTTCTGCGAGGCCGTGGCGAACGGGCCGCGACTGGCCTCCAGGATCGCGGTGGTGGGGTTCGGGCCCCGCTCGTACGGGCTCGCCGCCTGCGCGGCGCCGGAGGAGCCGGCGAGGACGCCGCCGGCGACGAGGGTGGCGGCCAGCGCGAGCCGCACGGCTCGGGCTGCCACGGAACGGGGACGGGTGGTGGTTGGTGACGACACGTCGGGCACTCCCTAGGGTCGAGGGATATCGACGTGCGTCAGTTTTTTCCTCTTCGCCGGCCCACGCATCGGTGAAATCACCAGTCCCGCCCGCCCACGTCCTCGCGCGGGGTCGGCCCCACGTCACGCGGCGGTGTTTTGGCCTCCTGACCAGGGGTAGGAATTTCTGGGCCTGCTCGCACACGCTCCATGGAGGGGTTCGTCAGTGGATTCCAGCACGCCCGCCAAGGCGGTCAAGAACGCCGTGAAGACCGCCTCAGAAAAGATCACGGATGCCCTGTCGCCGGACGTCCCCGGCGCGCCCGGCAGCGCCCCGCCGACCGTCGAGGAGCCGACGACGCCGCGCGGCCCGTTGCCGCCGAAGGGAGAGCAGGGGGCTCCACAGACCCGCACGCCGACCGGTGAGGAGACCGGCGCGCCGACGACCGCCAACGGCCAGCAGGGCGCCTTCCTCACGACGTCGCAGGGGGCGCGGCTGCGCGACACGGACCACTCTCTCAAGGCCGGATCACGCGGTCCGACCCTGCTGCAGGACCACCACCTGCGCGAGAAGATCACGCATTTCGACCACGAGCGCATCCCCGAGCGCGTGGTGCACGCCCGCGGCGCCGGGGCGCACGGCGTGTTCACCGCGTACGGCACCGCGGAGCGGGTCACCCGGGCCGGCTTCCTGAGGAAGGGGCGGGAGACGGAGGTCTTCGTACGGTTCTCCACCGTGCTCGGTTCGCGCGGTTCGGCCGACACTGTCCGCGACACCCGCGGCTTCGCGACGAAGTTCTACACCGACGAGGGCACCTTCGACCTCGTCGCCAACAACATGCCGGTCTTCTTCATCCAGGACGCCATCAAGTTCCCCGACATCATCCACGCCGCCAAGCCGCATCCCGACCGGGAGATCCCACAGGCGCAGAGCGCGCACGACACCTTCTGGGACTTCGTCTCCCTGCACACCGAGGCGCAGCACCACGCGATGTGGAACATGTCCGACCGGGGCATCCCCCGGTCGTACCGGACGATGGAGGGCTTCGGCGTCCACACCTTCCGCCTCGTCAACGAGGCCGGCGAGACGACGCTCGTCAAGTTCCACTGGAAGCCCAAGCTGGGCGTGCACTCCCTGACCTGGGAGGAGGCCCAGATGCTCAGCGGCATCGACCCGGACTTCCACCGCCGTGATCTCTACGACGCGATCGAGGCCGGCGCGTACCCCGAGTGGGAACTCGGCATCCAGGTCTTCCCGGACACTCCGGAGGAGACCTTCGCCGGGATCGACCTGCTGGACCCGACGAAGATCGTGCCGGAGGAGCTGGCGGCGGTGCAGCCCATCGGGAAGCTGACCCTGCACCGGACGCCGACGAACTTCTTCGCCGAGACCGAGCAGGTCGCCTTCCACCTCGGCCACCTTCCGCCGGGCATCGACGTCACCAACGACCCGCTGCTGCAGGGCCGGTTGTTCTCGTACGTCGACACGCAGCTCACGCGGTTGGGCGGGCCGAACTTCTCCCAGATCCCGATCAACCGCCCGCACGCCCCGGTGAACGACATGCTGCGCGACGGCTTCCACCAGCACGCCGTCCACGCGGGGGTCGCACCGTACCGGCCGAACTCGCTCGACGGCGGCAACCCCTTCCCCGCCGGAGACGGGGAGCAGGCGTTCGTCGACGTGCCGGTGACGGTGGCGCAGGCGCCGAAGGTACGCGCCAACCCGGTCTCGTTCGACGACCACTTCAGCCAGGTCCGCCTGTTCTGGCTGAGCATGTCGCCGGTCGAGCGGGAACACATCATCCGCGCGTACACCTTCGAGCTGGGCAAGTGCTACCACCAGGCGATCAAGGAACGTCAGCTGCAGTGCCTCGCCAACATCGACCCGGTGCTGTGCGAGCAGGTCGCCGCCGGTCTGGGCCTGCCCGCTCCGCAGCCGACCGTGCCCCTGGCCGACGTCGCGCCGAGCCCGGCGTTGTCGCAGGTCGGCAGGGAGTGGCCCACCGACGGTCGTATGGTCGGGATCGTCGTCGACCCCGACGGCGACCTGGACGGCGTCGACGAGGTCCGGCAGGCCGTGTTCGACGCGGGCATGGTGCCGCTGCTGATCGCCCCGCACGGCGGGATGGTGGGAGGCGTGCCGGTGCAGCGGACCTTCGCCACCGGTCGGTCGGTCGAGTTCGACGCGGTGCTGCTGGCCGGAGCGCCGGTGCCCGCGCCGGATGCCATCCCCGCCCGCGACGACAAGGCGGGTAGTCCGAAGGCGGTGACCGTGGATCCTCGCGTGCTGCTCCTCGTCGAGGAGTGCTGGCGGCACGCCAAGACGATCGGCGCCTGGGGCGCCGGCGTCACGGTGCTGGAGCAGGCGGGGGTGGCCGGCACTCCCGGCGTCGTCACGGCCGGCTCCGGCCCCGAAGCACTGACCGCGGTGCGGCAACTGATGGCCGCGCACCGCGTGTGGGACCGGTTCCCCGCCTCGGTCGCCTGACGCGGCAGCTACTCACCAGGGGCTGTCCTCGGCTCGCCGGAGGGCAGCCCCTGGTGTGCGACTCACCGTCGCGACTACTTTTGACGATGTCCCGCTGAAGCATCCGGTCGCGGGCCACACTCGACCCATTCCGCCCCGCCGCGATAGCAATTTCCAGCGGGCGGCGCCGGCCTTTGTGTGACCCGGATCATTTGACCCTGCGAACTGATTCCGATGCTCGAAACCGGCGGCGGTGCGCACCGACGGTCAACCATCCATTTGCCCATTTCAATGGTAGCGCCATCGCGATCGGATCAGCCGATGTCGGCCAACCGGGGCAGCACCTCGTCGCCGAGCCGCTGGGCGAACTCCACCGGGTGCCGATCAGGCGTCACCTGCACCTCGCTGACGCCGAGCGCGGCGTACTCGGCCACCTCTGCGAGGAACGCGTCGACGTCGGCCAACGGCGACCGGTGCGCCACCACCGTCTTCTCGATGGTGTCGTAGTCGCGGCCCTCGGCGGCGCAGTGCCCGCGCAGCACGTCCAGCTTGCGCGCCACCTCGCCGGCGCCGGCACCCGTGCCGAACAGGTTGCAGGCGTCGGCGTACCGGGCCACCAGCAGCAACGTCTTCTTCTCGCCGCCGCCGCCGATCATGATGGGCGGGTGCGGACGGCTCAACGGCCGGGGCGAGTTGATCGTCTCGGCGAGCTGGTAGTGGCGGCCGTCGAACGGCCCGTCGTCGTCGCTCCACATCTGCAGGCAGATGCGCAGCGTCTCCTCCAGCCGCTCGAAGCGCTCGGCCACCGGCACCACGGGCACGCCGAGGCCGCGCTGCTCCCGCTCGTACCAGGAGGCGCCGATGCCGAGCCGTGCCCGGCCGCCGGAGAGCACGTCGAGCGTGGTCACGGTCTTGGCGAGCAGCCCCGGGTACCGGTACATGACGCCGGTGACCAGCACGCCCAGCGTCATCCGCTGGGTCTTCGCCGCGACGAACCCCAGCGTCGTGTACGCCTCCAGCATCGGCTCCTCGGCGGCGGCCACCGCGTCCATCTGGAAGAAGTGGTCCATCACCGTGAAGGAGGCGACGCCCGCCTGCTCCGCCGTGGTGGCCGCCTCGGCCAGGGTCGGTGCGATCGCGGCCGCCTCGGCCGGGGTCGAGTAACTCCAGTAGTGCAGCCCGAGCTTCATCCTCGCCACCTCCGAGCCGAGCCTAGTGCTCCCCGACGTCACCGGTGGGCTCTGGCGACAGGTGCCGTCCGGCGACTTCCATTACCCGTTCATGACAATCCGTGGATCAGGTGGGGATATCCACCTGACACCTTCTCCTGAGTGATCCGACAGCCGACATCCACCGACTCCCGGCCCGCCGAGCGCGAACCCGGTGCGACGCGCGTGCGCTTCCGCCACCGGTACCGGGCAACCGGGGCCGCCCCCACCTCCGGGCGGCCGCACCGGGCGGAGTGGGCGGACGCCGCGAAGGGCGTCTGCATCATCCTGGTCGTCCTGTGGCACGTCGTCGTGAAGGACTATCTGCAGATCGACTGGCACATCGGCGTACCGGTGC
This sequence comes from Micromonospora yongxingensis, assembly GCF_052601155.1. Lineage (NCBI taxonomy): Bacteria > Bacillati > Actinomycetota > Actinomycetes > Micromonosporales > Micromonosporaceae > Micromonospora > Micromonospora yongxingensis. The sequence continues at coordinate 83,512 of NZ_JBQXEO010000006.1, read as the reverse complement.
CGGGCCTGTGGGGGACGGTGGGCGAGCAGTTCCTGCCGCTGCGGATGCCGCTGTTCTTCACCATCTCCGGTGTCTTCGCGGCGAACGCCGTCCAGCGGCCCTGGCGGGTCGTCGCCCGCAGCAGGATCGCCGGGTTCCTCTACCTGTACGCCGTCTGGCTGCTGATCCACACCGCGGTCCTCGCCGCGGCCCCGGACTTCCCGACCGACCGCGCCACATCCGCCCTCGGTCTGCTGGAACAGCTCACCATCACACCCTCCAACCTCTGGTACCTCTACGCCCTGGCGCTCTACTTCACGGTCGCCAAGGTGCTGCGCCGGGCTCCCCGGGTGCTGGTCCTCGTGCCGGCCGCGGCACTGTCCGCCGTCGCCGCCGCCGGCCTGCTCGACACGCCGGGCAACCGCGCCGGCCTGTACCAGAACCTGATCTTCTTCCTCGCCGGCCTGTACCTGCGGCCGCGGATCGAGTGGTGGGCGGCGACGGCCACCCAACGCCGGCTCGTGCTGACCTCGGGCGCCTACGTCCTCGCGCTGGCCGCGATGGCGGCGCTCGGCGCCCAGCGGTGGTTCGGCGTGTGGCCGGCGGTCTCCGTCGTGGCGGTCGCCTTCGGCGTCACCGCGGCCGCCCAGTTGGGCCGGTGGCCCGCCGTCAGCGGCCGGCTCGCCACCCTCGGCCGCATCACGTTGCCGATCTACGTCATCCACATGCCGGTCCTGGCTCTGCTGCACCGGCTGCTCAGGCCCGTCTCCGGGCTGGACCAGGTCGGCCAGGGCCTGCTCGTGCTCGGCTACCCGATCCTGCTGACCGGGCTCGTGATCGGCGTCAGCCTGGCCATCCACCGCGGGTTGCTGGCGGCACACGCACGCTGGCTGTTCGCCCTCCCCGGCGACCGTCGGACGGCACCTCGCCGGGTGGAGGCGACCGGATGAGCGCGCTGGCCGAGGCGGTGGTCGACCTCGGGGCGATCGCCAGCAACGTCCGGACGATCGCCTCGCTCACCGGCACCGAGCTGATGGCGGTGGTGAAGGCGGACGGGTTCGGCCACGGCGCGGTGCCGGTCGCCCGGGCCGCGCTGCGCGCCGGGGCTGGTTGGCTGGGGGTGACCTCGGCGTCCGAGGCGTTGGCCCTGCGCGGCGCCGGCATCACCGCACCCACGCTGAGCTGGTTGCACCGCCCGGACGACGACTTCGCCACATTGATCAACGCTGGCGTCGACCTCGGCCTGTCGACGACGACCCACCTGCACGCGGTCGTCGACGCGGCCCACCGGCTCGGTGTACCGGCGATGGTGCAGCTCAAGGCCGACACCGGGTTGTCCCGCAACGGAGCCGGCGGCGACGACTGGGTCGAACTGGTCGACTGGGCCCGGAAGTACGAGCGCGAAGGCGGGGTCCGGGTGCGCGGCGTGTGGTCCCACCTGACCGACGCCGACGTGCCGGGCACCCCCGGGCTGGCCCGGCAGGTGGCGACCTTCGAGGAGGCGTTGCGGTACGCCCGGTCCGCCGGCCTCGACCCCGACCTGGTCCACCTGGCCAATTCGGCGGCCGCGCTGTCGGCACCCCGGACCCGCTTCGACCTCTGCCGGATCGGGCTCGCCCTGTACGGCGTGGACCCGTTCGGCGGGGCCGCGCCCGACGAGTTCGGCCTGCGCGCCGCGATGACGCTGCGCACCACCGTGGTCAACGTGAAGCGGGTGCCGGCCGGCACGGGCGTCTCCTACGGACCGGAGTACGTGACCTCGGCGCCCACCACGCTGGCCCTGCTGCCGCTCGGCTACGCCGACGGCGTGACCCGTGCCGTCGAGGGCCACGCCGCGGTGTGGCTCGGCGGCCGGCGCTGCCCGATCGTCGGGCGCATCGCCATGGACCAGTGCGTGGTCGACGCCGGCGACCTTCCCGTGGCGATCGGCGACCCGGTCGTGCTGTTCGGCCCGCAGGGGGGCGATCCGGCCCAACCGACGGTCGCCGAGTGGGCCCGCTGGGCCGGCACCAACCCGCACGAGATCTTGACCGGTATCGGGCCCCGGGTGGCCCGCGACCACCTTCACGAAAGGGCGGACGTTTCATGACAACCCGACTGGCAGTGCTGTACGGCGGGCAGAGCGGCGAGCACGAGGTGTCCCGCCGCTCGGCGGTGAGCATCCTCGCGGGGCTGGACCGCGACCGGTACCAGGTCACCGAGGTGCTCATCGGCCGGGACGGCCAGTGGTACGCCGACGGTCGCCCCGCCGCACTCCCCCAGGCGCTGCGCGTGCTGCGCGCCCAGGACGTGGTGTTCCCGGCCCTGCACGGCCCGTACGGCGAGGACGGCACCGTGGCGTCGCTGCTGGAGTGGCTCGGTGTGCCGTACGTCGGCAACGGCGTCTTCGCCAGCGCGGCCGGCATGGACAAGGGCGTCACCAAGAGGCTCCTCGCCGCCGAGGGCCTGCGGGTCAGCCCCGGGGTGACCCTGCGGACGGGTGAGGACCTGTCCCCGTCCGACCAGCAACGACTGGGCCTGCCGGTCTTCGTCAAGCCGGCCCGGGCCGGCTCCAGCCTGGGCGTCGTCAAGGTGACCGACTGGGAGCGACTTCCGGCGGCGCTGGAGCAGGCCCGCGAGGTCGACCCGAAGGTGCTGGTCGAGCAGGGGGCGCGCGGACGGGAGATCGACGTGGCCGTCCTCCAGCATCCCGACGGCCGGGTGCAGGCCGGACCGCCCCTGGAGATCCGGGTGACCGGCGCGGGCTTCTTCGACTACGACGCCAAGTACGACGGCGGGGCCGTCTTCCAGATCCCCGCCCCGCTCGACCAGGCCACCACCGAGGTGCTCCAGGACCGGGCGGTCCGCGCCTTCCACGCCCTCGACTGCCGCGGGCTGCTCCGGGTCGACTTCTTCCTGCCCACGGAGGGGTCAGCCGAGCCCATCGTGAACGAGGTCAACACCTTCCCCGGGTTCACCGTCGCGTCGCAGTTCCCCCAGATCTGGCGACAGGCCGGGGTCGCGTTCGGCGACCTGCTCGACATCCTGATCTCCGGCGCGCTGGCCGATCAGAGCCGGTCCCCCGGCGGGTTGCCCCGGCCGGCGCGCGCGGTCGACCTGGTGTGAACGCCCGCCGCCCCGGTCACCTGACGACCGGACAGAACCGGGGCGGGCGGGCGCCGTCAGGCCCGGCGAGGGTGATCGGGGCGAAGCTGTCCGCCAGGCCGGCGACCGCCGCGGCGCTGGCCGCCGTGCAGACGATCTGGTCGGCCGCGGCGCCCGACAACGACCGCACGGGACCTGTCATCGTCACCGTGAGGCCGGGTCGGCCGGGGACCGCCGTCACCGGGCCGGCCGGGACGAGGCCGGTCGGCACCTCGCTGGTGAGCCCCTGGCTCAGTTCGGACTCGTCCGGACCCGCGGCCAGCATCGCGAGCGTCTCCTCCGGCGAGGCGGGCTCCTTGCTCGGGCGGATGACCAGCGCCAGTTCTCCGTGCGACAGCAGGTAGAGCCGGACGCCCACGGAGGGGCCGGCCATCGCGGGGCGGCCGGTGATGACGCCGGTGGGCCGGACTCCGCAGCCCGCCAGGAGCAACGTGAGCAGCAGCCCGCCGGCGAGCAGCGCCCGGGCCACACGGCGGCCGGTCACCGCACGCGTCCCGTGTTCGCCGTGTCCGCCGCCACCCGGGGTAGGCGGAGTGTGAACACCGCGCCTCCGGTCGGGGCGTTGCTCGCCACGAGACTGCCCGCCTGCCCGGCGTGGCGGTGCAGTCGGGCGTTCTCCCACGCGATGGCGAGACCCAGACCGCTGCCCTCGGAGCGGGTCCGCGCGGTGTCCGCCTTGTAGAAGCGGTCGAAGACGTGCGGCAGCACCTCCGGGTCCAGCCCCGGCCCCTGGTCGCGGACCTCGATGGTGATCCAGTCCGGTTCGGCGTGCAGGCGTACGGACACCGGCTCGGTGCCGTGTCGGAAGGCGTTACCGACGAGGTTGGCGACGATGACGTCCAGCCGGCGGGGGTCCAGGCGGGCGACGACCCCGGGTGGCAGCTCCGCCCGTACGCGATCGGTCCAGCCGCGGATCCGCAGGGTGGCGGTGACCGCCGCGGCCACGTCGACGTCGTCGAGGGCGAGCCGCGCCGTGCCGGAGTCGAACCTGCTGACCTCGATGAGGTCGTTGACCAGCTGGGTGAGGCTCTGCGTCTCCTGACTGACGAGCCGGGCGGCCTTGCCGGCATCCCCGGGCAGCCGGTCGGCCTCCTCGTCCAGCACGTCGGTGACCGCCGTCATCGCGGCCAACGGTGTACGGAGTTCGTGCGACACGTCGGCCACGAAGCGCCGGGCGTCGGCCTCCATCCGACGCAGTTCGCCGACCTGCCGCTCCAGCGTCCCCGCCGTGTCGTTGAAGGTCCGCGCCACGTCGGCCAGTTCGTCGGCGCCCCGCACGACCAGCCGGGTGGTCAGGTCACCCTCGCCGAGCCGTCGCGCCGCCCGGCCCAGCTCGCGTACCGGCCGCAGCACGCCCCGGGCGGCCAGCAGTGCCAGCAGGACGGCGAGGACCAGGGAGAGCCCGCCGGTCAACCACGCCAGGGTGGCGAGCCGGTCGATGCTCTGCTGTTCGGAGGCGAGGCTGCGCACCGCGTAGACCTCCAGGCCGGACGGCAGGACCGCGCCGTCGGGTCGGTCGAGTTTCAGCTGGGTTCCGATGAGCAGCACGGGTTCACCGTCGCGCGACACGCGTTGCCAGGCGATGAGGCCACTCTCGACCGCCTGCCGCAGTTCCGGGGTGAGGGGCTCGGGGACCTGGGCGCCCTGCGCCCGCATGTCGTGGTAGATGACCACGGCGTAGCCCTCCCGGTCGGAGAGGCGATGGGCCAGGTCGTCCAGCTCGTTCTGGGTCGGCGGGAGCTGGCGGATCGGGTAGACCTTCGTGAGTTGGTCGGTCAGCGACGCCACCGCGGCGTCCTGTGCCTGCTGGAGGATGACCGTGCGGGCCTGGAAGTAGCTTCCGCTGGCCACCACCGCGGTGGTGGTCACGCCCAGCAGCGCGAAGGCCAGCAGCAGGCGGACCCGCAGGCCCGAGGCCTGGCCGCCGGCCCAGTGCCACAGTGTCACAGTGGCCCGAACCGGTATCCGAAACCGCGCACCGTCTGGATGAACACCGGTGCCGACGAGTCGTCCTCGATCTTGGCGCGCAGTCGCTGCACGCAGGCGTCCACCAGCCGCGAGTCGCCCAGGTAGCCGTGCTCCCACACGGCCGACAGCAACTGCTGCCGGCTCAGCACCTGCCCCGGCGTGTGCGAGAGTTCCAGCAGCAGGCGCAGCTCCGTCGGGGCGAGGCTGACCGGCCGCCCGTCCTTGCTGACCACCAGCGCGGCACGGTCGATGGTCAGAGCGCCGTGCTGTTCCACGCCGGACCGGTCGCCGCCGGTACGTCGGGACTCACCGGCGGTGCGTCGCAGCACCGCGCGGATGCGCGCCTCGAGCACCCGGGCCTGCACCGGCTTGACCACGTAGTCGTCGGCGCCGGCCTCCAGGCCCGCCACCACGTCCATGTCGTCGTTGCGGGCGGTCAGCATGATGATCGGCAGGTCGCCGAGCTGGCGGATGCGGCGACAGACTTCGAACCCGTCCATCCCGGGCAGCATCAGGTCGAGGATCACGACGTCGGACGAGGCCCTCCGCAGCCGTTCCAGCCCCTGCTCACCGGTGGCCACCGCATCGACCGTGTGGCCCTGTCGCGTCAGCGCCAGCTGGAGCCCGTCGCGCACCGTCTGGTGATCTTCGATCAGCAGGACCTGGGACATGTCACCAAGTATCGCATCATGAATAGATTTAGCCTTTTGTCGATGTCCGGATGTGGGGGTATCAGCGCCAGGCTGTCGTGCCGTCCCGAATGGTCGCCGCCGGCCGCGCCGCACGCTGCCGTGTCCGTCGCGGGCCGGCGAAGTCCGCCGAACGCACCAGGAACACCACCGACACCACCGACAGCACCGTCAACCCGGATGCCGCCACGATGGCGACGAGCGTCCCCCGCTGCACGGATGCTGCCAGACCCGGTCCGGCCACCAGAAGCGCCCAGACCAGCACGACCAGTCCCACCGCCCCCTCCGTCAGCCGGCGCCACGCGGCGCCGCCGTCCGTCCCGGCGTGCGGGCCGGCGCCCGCGCCCGGATCGGCGTCGCCACGCCAGCCCGCCAAGGCGGCCGCGGCCAGGCAGAACAGCGCCACACTCAGCAGGACGCCGCCGAGTGTGTCGCTGAACCGGTGCCAGCCGGCGATCATGGTGGCAGAGGCGATCACCGAGACACCCACCGCGCCCGGTACCGCCAGCCACCGGCGCGCCCACCCCGGCAGGACCAGCATGAACGCGAGCAGCAGCGCCGTCGCCGCCGCCACATGACCGCTGGGAAAGCTGTTGTGGGTGGTGGAACTCTCGATCGGGAAGTCCGAACGGGGAAGCACCGATTTCGCCGCGCCGGCCGCCACCACCGCGCAGACGACCATGCCGACGCCCACGACGCCGGCCAGCAGCCGCCGGTTGAGCAGACCCACCAGCAGCACCGCTCCGAGCAGGACGGCCAGGAGCGTGGGGCTGCCGAAGGCGGCCAGCACGGTCTTGGACGGACCCACCAGGACGGTCTGCTGCTCGTAGCCCCCACCCCGCTCGGCGCGCGGCAGGAGCAGGCCGTCCAACCACTGGCCGGGGTAGGTCCGCACGAACACGGCACAGGTGAGACCCAGGGCGAGCAGGAAGGCGAGGGCCGCACCGAGCAGGAGTCGGCCGAGGGACGCGGCCGAAGGCACGGGTGACAGCGGCCGCGCCGACCGCGGGTCGGGTGCCGGCCCGAGGTGGTACGACGATCCGAGGGACATGCCGATCATGCTCGGCCCGCCAGATCCGGGCACCGTCCGCGGATTGTCTTGGTTCTGTCACAACTTCCGCTGGGTTGCGGAAAGCCGGACGCCGAGCAGCGGTTGTCGGGGTGTGCCGCTGCGGGGACCTCCCGCCCACCCCACCCTCGCTCGGAACGGAGAAACGGCTGGTCGTGGGACTGCGGCCGGTCGTGGACGGGCAACCGAGGGCCGACACGACAGCGCGCGGAGGGCTGACGGGGCACGTCGATCGGCATGAATTGGCCGGCAAAACCGACGAAGCCGACTCGAGCGGCCTACGCGGCGTGAACGGTCATTCATATGCTTGCATGCAACTATGTTTTACCCGCCCGAGACGAGCCACCACTAAGGTCAGGGCACTGATTGACCGACGTTTCGGTCGGCAGTGCGAAAAACCATCCGGAGTGCAGTGGGGAACCGGAAGGGGTTGGGGAAAATGCAGGGGATTCCGGCCGCCTCCTTGGTCATCGGCATCGCGTCCTCGCCGGCCGAACGCCGACAGTTGGCGCGGCTGCTCGGCGGCAGTGACGCCTTCCTGATCGTCTCGAGCGTCGAGCAGGCACGGGAGTTTCTCGGGGTGGTCGAGATGCCTCCCGTCACCTCGGCGCGTCCCCCCGCCCCGGCGGTGATCGTCGAGGCGGCACAGAGCACGCACTCGCCGCCACCACCCGATCTGACCGTCGATTCCGACCGCAGGGTGCTGCGGTGGCGCGACAAGGAGATCGACCTGACCCGACTGGAGCACGACGTCCTGCTCTGCCTGGTCGACGCACCCGGCCAGGTCTGGACCTACGAGCGGCTGCACCTCGAGGTCTGGGGCAACCGGCACCTGGGCCGCGGCTCCGACATGCACTCCGTGATCCGTCGGGTACGCCGCAAACTCGCCCGGCTGAACGCCGCGGCGACGATCCACGCGGTCCGCGGGGTCGGCTTCCGCCTCGCGTCCGTCTGACCGCCAACGGGGCCCACCACCACCGGAGACGGCCCGGCCCGCCTGGTCGGTGACCAGGCGGGCCGGATCTGTGGTGCTACCGCTCAGGCGTCAGCACCGGATGGGGGACAACCCGAAGTCCTCCACGGTGGGCGTGGTGGTGCTGATCTTCGTCTGACGGGTCTGCGGCTTCCAGCCGTCCTTGGCGACGATCATCGTGAGCGGGTTGTTCCGACGGTCCACCCAGTAGGCGTACTTGCCCTGGGCATCGGTGGCGAAGGTCCACGACATCGCCCACGAGTCGACCTGGACCACCGCGCCGGCGATCGGCGAGGTCGCACCCTGGCAACTGGTCCCGGTCACCGTGCCCAGCAGCTTGCCCCAGGTCTTCGGAGGCGTCGCGGTCATGGTCACCGCCACCGGCGCCACCGCGTACGGGGTGTTCTCCTTGATCGCGACCGAGCCCGAGTAGGTGCCCGGCTGGTCGACGTTCGCCGTCACGCCGACGGTGACCGTGACCTTCTCACCCGGCGCGAGGGTGACCGCCGACTTGTCGATCGTCATCCAGCTGACGTCGGCCGCCGCCTCGGCACAGCCCTCGAACCCGGGCAGCACCTCGCTGTCCGGAGCCGCGCTGAAGCTGCCGGACGAGCCACCGATCTTGTAGAAGCCGCACGCCGCGCCACCGCGGTACCGCGCGGTGTTGGCGTTGGGCAGGTTGGACCACGAGCTGGTGGCCGGGTCGTAGGCGAAGCCCGCGTTGCTGATGGCTCCACCCTGCGACCCACCGACGACGAGGAGCTTGCCGCTGGCGACAGCGAACGAGCTGGCCCAGTTGTCGGCCGGCGCGTCGGCGATGGCGGTCCAGGTGTTGGCACCCGGGTCGAAGGAGTAGCTGGACTTCTGCGAGGCGGCACCGTCGTTACCGCCGGTGCAGTAGATCGCGCCGTCGATTCCTCCGCAGGAGGCGAAGGCCACCGACTTCGGGTAGTTCGCCAGCGTCTCCCAGCTGTTGCTGGCCGGGTCGTACCGGACCACGCTGTTCGACATCGGCGTGCAGGCTGCGGTGGTGCAGCCGCCGATGGCGTACAGCTTGCCGTCGACGACCGCCTGCGCGGCCGCGGCGCGCGGCGCCGGGTTGTCGGCCAGCTCCGTCCAGGCGTTGGCCGCCGGGTCGTACGACCAGGTGGCGGAGTCGGGGCCGCCGTCGGCCCAGCCGCCGGTCGCGATGATCTTTCCGTCCACGACGCCCACGGTCAGGGCGTTGCGGGCACCGGGAAGGTCGGCGATCGACGCCCAGGTCTGCGCGACCGGGTCGTAGGCGTAGTTCTTCGAGGTGGAGGCGCTCCCGTCGCCGCCGCCGATCGAGTAGACCTTGCCGTCCAGGTTCACCACCCGGTTGTCCATGATGTTGGCCGGGTAGTCGGTGATGTCCGTCCACGGCGCGGCCTGCGGGCCGACCGCGGCGGGGGTCGCCATCGCCGCCTTGCCGGACGCCTTGGCGGCGAACGACGTCGGCACGGTGAGCCGCTGCTCCGGCGCGCCGCTGGCGCCGAGCACCTGCTGCCTGGTCGTCCGGGACCCGTCGGCCCGGAGGATCTCGAACCCGTTGTCGCGCTCACTGAACTCGACCTCGACCGGCGCCCCGCCGGTGTTGGTCACCGTGAACGTCCTGCTGGCCTTGCCGGTGGGCATCTGGACGGTCGCGCTCAGCTGGGTCGGCGTCACCGACAGCCGGCCGGCCGCGAGCTGGAAGTTGGCGGTGGTCGCCCAGTCCGCCTGGACGTCGACCTGCTTGCTCTGGCTGACGTAGTTGCCGGCCTTCGCGGTGAACGGGTGCGTGTCGGTCAGCGTCGAGAACATCCAGTAGAAGCCGTCGGCCAGCCCCGGGTCGTCCGGGGTCGCCACGGTGACAGCCTTCTCGGCGGGCCGGTCGTCGCTGGTGACGGTGGCACCGTTGATGTAGCTGTTGTCGTTCTTGTCGCGGACGTTGCCGACGACCAGGCCGCCGTCGACCGGGACGCAGGTGACCTGGCTGCCGATCAGGACGTTGTCGACCTCCCACCACCACTCGTACGAGGCGTCGAAGTAGTGGAACCGCACCTGGACCTGCGCCTTGCCGGCCGCCTGCGGGATCGGGATCTCGGTCACCTTCGGCCCCCGGACGTCCGTCTCCTGCCGGAGCACGTTCGTCCAGGTGGCGCCACCGTCGATGCTCAGATCGACATCGGCGGTGTCGTCGGCCAGCTGGTTGAAGTCCTGGTTGAACCGGATGACCGGGGCCGTGACGGCGGTCAGGTTGACCACCGGGCTGACCAGGGAGGTGTCCTGGCTGCCGCCGGCACCGTACGCGTCGCTGTCGATCACCGCGAAGTTGCCGTTGCCGCCGGTCAGGTTGCCCCGGCTGCCGTCGTCGGTGAACTTCCAGACCTGACCGCTGCCCGCGTTGTCCACCACGGACCAGCCGGCCGGCACCGTGGTGCCGTCGAAGGTCTCGTACTCACCGTCGGAGCCGAACGTGTAACCGGGCGCCGTGGTGCAGGTGGTGGTGTTCACCGGCACCGCGACGTTGGCGGTGACGTTGCCCGAGCCGACCACGACCTCCTTGGTGACGGTCTGGTAGCCCGGGTACTGCGACTCGTACCTGAGGGTGTACGTCTGGCCGGCCGGCAGCTTGATGCTGTAGCGGCCGTTGGCCGGTGCGGTGTAGTCGTAGACGCCCGACACACCCTGCACGGTCACCTTCGCGTACAGCGGCCAGCCGTGGCCGGAGCCGTCGGTGACCGCTCCGGTGACGTTGACGCTCGCCACGGCCGTCAACGCCACGTTGAGCGTCGTGGTCGCGCCGTCGGCGACCGTCGCCGGCTTCGTCGTGCCGGCGTAGCCGAACGCCGCCACGGCGACCTGGTAGTCACCGACCGGCAGCGTCGTCGAGTATTTGCCGTCGGGCCCGGTGCTCAGCTCGCGAGCGGCCGGGCCGGTGAGGGTCAGGGTCGCACCGGCGATCGGGGCGCCGGTGGCCGCATCCGTGACGGTGCCGGCGAGGGTGCCGGTGTCGCCGGTCGGAGCGGCGTTGAGCAGCGCGAGGGCGTCCAGCCGGCCTTCGCCGTAGACGTTGTTGTCCGCCGGGGTGCCACCGCACTGGTCGTCGGCCTTGTCGACGGCGGCGCCGTTGAGCAGCGCACGGGTGGCGTTGATGTCACCGACCAGCGACGGGGCCGCCGAGTACAGCAGCGCGATCGTGCCCGCGAGGTGCGGGGCGGCCATGGAGGTGCCGCTGGCGCTGCCGTAGCCGTTGCCCGGGAGGCTCGACCGGACGTTCACGCCGGGCGCAGAGATGTTGGGCTTGATCTCACCGTTCTGCCCGACACCCCGACCCGAGAAGCCGGCCACGTTGTTGTTGATGTCGTACGCGCCACTCGAGTAGTTGCTGGCCAGGCTGCCCGGCGAACCACTGGTCTGGCATGCCGGCCCGCTGTTGCCGTTGGACCAGACGCCGAAGATCCCCGACGCGGCCCAGGCCAGCGTCACGTCCTCCATGAAGGGCTCGTTGGAGGGGTTCTCGCTCCCCCACGAGTTGTTGATGATGTTCGGCCGCTTGCTGGCGTCCGGGTTCTGGCCGCCCAGGTCCACCGGCTCCAGCATCCACTGGCCGGAGGTGATCAGGGCCGCGTCGCTGGGGCAGCAGCCGTTCGCCGCGATCCACGTGACCCCGGGTGCGACACCGATCTGGTTCGCACCGTCGGAGCCGGCCATGGTGCCCATCGTGTGCGTACCGTGGCCGTTGTTGTCGCAGGGCGCGGTCGCGCAGGTCCCGGCGGCGTCGAACCAGTTGTAGTTGTGGTCGAACGTGCCGTCGCCGTTGTTGCCGCGGTAGGAGTTGACCAGCGCGGGGTGGTCGAACTGGACCCCGGTGTCGATGTTCGCGATGGTGATGCCCTCGCCGGTGGCGCCGTACTGGGACCAGACGTCGTCGGCGTTGATGTTGGCGATGCCCCACTCGAGGGAGTTCACCGTCTTCTCGTCGGTGCCCTTGGCGGTCTCGGGCACCTTGTAGGCGACCGGTGCGTACAGGCCCTCGACCTCGGCGTGGCCGGCGAACTTCTGGGCCATCGCCAGGGAACCGCTGCTCACCTTGATGGCGTTGGTGGCCCAGAAGGTCTGGTACTTGGCGCCCGAGCCGTCGAGCTCGGCCCGGATCTTGGCCTGACTCTCGGCGGCGGTCCTGCGCAGCGTGTCCGCGACCGCGGTGCCGCGCTTGGCCCAGTCCTTGATGGCACTGGCCTTGCTCAGGTCCGCCCGGTCCGCGAACCGGATCCAGAAGTCCCCTTCGCTCTTGGCCTGGAACTGCTTCGCGAGCTCCGGTCGGATCTTGTCCCCGGCAGGGGCGCCCGCCCCCATCCCGCCACCGGGCGCGGCCTGCGCGCCCGAGCCGATACTGGCCAGGCATGTCGCGGCGAGGATCATCGCCGCGCCGGCGCTCACCAGTGATCTGGCTGTGCGCCGCCATTGTGGACGTCTGAACATCGGTGCTGCCTCCCTCAGAACGACCCAGGGTGAATTGGGCCATGTGAAGGTGCGGGAGGCTCGTCTCGACGAACCCCCTTCATGCCCCCCCATGCACCGCGCGGGTCACGCCGGTTGCCCGAGTGGACACTATGATCGAGAAGAATGGACGATCAAGAACTTGCCGTGAGCAACTTGTCGCTAACGGTTGCCAGGCTGGGCGGCTCGCCTGCCAGTCATTGTCAGGGCCGTGACAAGAACTGGGCAGGGATGCCCTTCGATCCCGGGCGGTGCTGTGGCCGAGGACGACGAATCGACGGTGGATGGGGCTGAGGCGGCCGACGAGCCCTTCCCGTTGCTGATCGCGGTGACCCCGTCGCCGACCGAGCGCATCCGGCTCGCGGAGCGCCTCGACGGCATCGCACCGCTGCTGCTGGTGGCCGACCTCGACGAGCTGCGCCGGCTGATCGCCGCTCCACACCAGCTGGCCGCGGCGGCCGCGCCCACCGCCGGGAGCGACTCCGCGCTGGTCATCGACTCGGCCCGATCCACGGCCCGCTGCGGTGAGCGCGAGGTGGACCTGACCCGGTTGGAGCGCGACCTGCTGACCTGTCTGGTCACGGAGCCGGTCCGGGTCTGGAGCTACGCCGAGCTGCACCGGTCGGTCTGGCGTGACGAGGGCCGGGAACGCAAGGCGGACGTTCAGTCCCTGGTGAAGCGGCTGCGGCGCAAGCTGCGGGACCTTGGCACCGGTGCCAGCATCGAAGCGGTGCGGGGTGTGGGGTTGCGGCTGACCGATCGACAGGAGCCGCGGATCGGTCGAGCCTGACGACTGCCTGATGTGGGCAATCGGGGGATGTGAAGCCGGGTCAGATCAGGCCCGAGCGGGCCCACAGCAGGCGTCCCGGCCCGCCAACGAGGCCGGCGTCGGCGAGGTGGGCGTGCACCCGCGCCGCGGACCAACGCAGGGTGGCGCGCCAGTGCGGGTTGGCGCGGGCGGCGGCCCGGCCGACGGCCGGCGGGATGCCGACCGCCGCGTACGCGTCCGGGTGGACCAGGCGGTTGGCGATCGTGTTGGCGGCACGGCCGATCAACAGCCGGGCGTACGCCGTGCCCAGCGGGCCGGCGTCGGCGACCTGCGCGGCCAGCTCCTCGCGGGCGAACCGGACGTGTCGCGCCTCCTCCACCACGTGGATGCGCGAGACCATCCGGATGAGCGGCTGGAGGGACTCGTCCGCCATGATCTCGCGCTGGAACGCGTCGAGGATCTCCTCGGCGATGAGGATGGCGGCGTACATCCGTGGGCCGCTGGCGGTGGCCTTGAGGAAGCGCCCGAGCAGGTGGTCCTTGGGGCTCGCGCGGTAGACGGGGCAGCCCAGTGCCTCGATCAGACGGCCGAACATGATGGAGTGGCGGCACTCGTCCGCGACCTCGGTCAGCGCGTACTGGGCCTGCGCGCTGGTCGGGTCGGCGTCGTAGTACTCCCGGATCAGCATCTGCATGAGGATCGTCTCGAACCACAGCCCGGCGCTGGCCGCGCTGGCCACCTCGTGCTTGGTGAGCTCGACGCGCTGCTCCTCGCCGAGCTGCTCCCACAGCCCGGTGCCGTAGAGGCTGCTGCGGTGCGGTGGCAGCCAGTAGGCGCCCGGCGTGTGCGGGGCGTCCCAGTCGATTTCGACGGTGGGGTCGTAGCTGGTCCGCAGTGAGGACGTGAGCAGGCGCTCGGCGACCGCCGCTCGCTCGGATTCCGCCGGTGCCGCCTCCATTGCTCCTCCATATTGACGTGACGACCGGTAACTGTTACGAGTAGTAGCATGCAATCGCCGCTCAGCGATGTCAATGGATCCGACCCGCCGGCCCCTCCCCCGACCGACGACCGGAAGGCACGGGGCAACGGCCGCCGGGCCCGCTGGGCCGACCATCGTGAGCAACGCCGGCAGGAGCTGGTCGGGGCTGCCGTGCAGGCGTTGCTGCGCTACGGGCCGGAGGTCGACATGGACCAGGTGGCCGCCGCCGCGGGCGTCAGCAAACCCGTCCTCTATCGCTACTTCGCCGACAAGTCGCAGCTCTGGGTCGCCGTGAGCGAGGTGGTGGCGGCCCGGATGGTCGACACCATCGCACCGGCGATCGCGCAGGTCCGCGAGGAGCGCGACCTGGTCGAGGCGACGATCGACGCCTACCTCGGGGTGATCGAGTCCGAGCCGAGGCTCTACCGGTTCCTGATGCACCAGTCCGGCGACCCGGGCATCCACCAGGTGGTCGCCGGCACCAGCCGGCAGGTGGCCGCCGGGCTGGCCCGGGTGATCGGCGACCGGCTGCGTTCGCTGGGCCTGGACGCCGGCCCGGCGGAGCCCTGGGCGTACGGCCTGGTGGGCTTCGTGCAGGCCGTCGGCGACTGGTGGACCACGCACGGCCAGCCGATCAGCCGGGCGGCCCTCACCGACTACCTGACCGCTCTGCTGTGGAACGGAATCGAGGGGGTACGGGCCAGCGCCGACCTGCCGCGCGAGCTGACCCGTGCCCACGAGCGGATCGTGCCGTGAGCTACCACGGGCCGGCCGGCGTCGAGGGCACCACCGTCCGCGTGCACCTCACCGGGCGGTGGGAGCCGGTCGACGGCCGCTACCACTGGGGTGGGCGGATCGAGCCCGAGCCGACGGTCGCCGGGCTGCTGCGCTCCGGCCGGCGCGACGTCGAGTTGCGCATCGCCGACCGGGTCCGGCCCGCCCGGCTCGCCGAGGTCGACCCGTGGGGCGGCGTACGGATCACCGGCGTGGGAGACCCGCCCTGGCCGGCGGCGACCGAGCCTCCGGAGGAGGAGTGATGGGCACCGACGTCGCCATCGTCGGCGCCGGTGTCGGCGGCCTGGACGATCGGGAACGGGAGCACCTCGATGCGGTATGACCTCGCGGGCAGGACCCTGCTCGTCACCGGCGCGGCGCGTGGCATCGGGGCGCGGTTGGCCCGCGAGGCCGCCGCCCGCGGCGCGCGGGTCGCCCTGGTGGGTCTGGAGGGCGAGCGGCTCAAGCAGCTCAGCGACGATCTCGATGCGCACTGGTACGAGTGCGACGTCACCGACCAAATGGCCCTGGACGCGGCCGTCGCCTCCACGGTGGACCGTTTCGGCGGCATCGACGTGGTCGTGGCGAACGCCGGCATCGCGAACCTCGGCACCGTGGCCGTGGGGCCGGTCGACGCGTTGGTGCGTACCGTCGAGGTGAACCTCTGCGGCGCGATCCGCACGGTCAGCGCGGCCCTGCCGCACGTCACCGCCGCCCGTGGCCACGTCCTGATCGTCTCGTCGGCCGCGGCCTTCACGGCGATGCCCGGCATGGCCGCCTACTGCGCGTCCAAGGCGGGCGTGGAGCAGTTCGCCAACGTGCTGCGCCTGGAGACCCGCGCACGCGGCGTCACCGTCGGCACGGCTCACCCGATCTGGATCGACACCGACCTCGTGCGCGACATCCGCGACGACCTGGCATCGTTCCGCGCCACGCTGCGTCGGTTGCCGTGGCCGCTGTCCACCGTCGTGCCCGTCGAGCGGTGCGTCGACGCCCTGCTGCGCGGCATCGAACGCCGCAGGCGCAAGGTGTACGTGCCCCGCTCGCTGGCCGTGGTGCAGGCGCTGCGGCCGCTGGTGTTGAGCGGCCTCTCCGACGCGTTGATCACCCGGCTCGGCGGCCGGACCATGGTCGGCCAGATGGAGGACGAGGTACGCCAGCTCGGCCGCTCCTTCGGCAGGACCTCGGTGGGAGGGAAGTCATGATCGTTCACTTCCGTCGGGCGGGCAGCGGCGAGCCACTCGTGCTCATCCACGGCATCGGTCACCGCCACCAGGCGTGGGAGCCGGTGTTCGACCGGCTGACCGCCCACCACGAGGTGATCGCGCTCGACCTGCCCGGTTTCGGGAACTCCCCGGTGCCCGAGGGCGGCATGCCCGCCGACATGGCCGCCACCGTCGCGGCGGTCCTGCCGGTCCTGACCGGGTGGGGGTTGGACCGTCCGCACGTGGCCGGCTACAGCCTCGGCGGGGCGATCAGCCTGGAGCTTGCCGCCACTGGAGCGGTCGCCTCGGCCACCGCCTTCTCCCCCGCAGGCTTCTTCACGCCGGCCGAGCGCCGGCGCGCGCTGGCCATCCTCACGATGTTGCGGGCCAACTCGTTCCTACCGGCCCCGATCATGCGGGTGGCGCTGCGGTCGGCGTACCTGCGGGCGATGTGCTTCGCGCCGCTGATGGCCCGCCCGGCGTTGCTGGACGCCGACCGCGCGTTGGGCGACGCGCTCGCCCTGCGGCGGGGGCTCGGCTTCACCGCGGTGGCCCGAGCCGCCCGTGACTACCGCTTCGACGGGGTCCGGCTGTCCGACGCGACGGTGCCGGTGACCATCGGTTGGGGTGACCGCGACCGGATCTTCGGTGTTCACCAGGCCGAGCGGGCCCGGGCCGGCCTACCGGCGGCCCGGGTGGTGACGCTGCCCCGCTGCGGGCACGTACCGATGAGCGACGACCCCGATCTGGTGGCCGCGCTCATCCTGGAGACCACCGGCGCCGTGCCGCGCGAGCGGTCGGACCCGTCGGTGGTGACTCCGGCGGCCCGAGGTCAGGAAGGTCACTTCACAGAATAAAAACTTGCAGGCTCCGCAAATTGTCTCCTAACCTCGCCCGAGTGACCGATACCGACCAGGCTGCCCCCGGGCGTCGGGACCGCAAGAAGCGGCAGACGCGGGCCGCGCTGACCGCCGCCGCCCTGCGGCTGGTCGCCGAACGCGGCCTGGAGCACGTCACGGTCGAGGAGATCAGCGAGGCCGCGGACGTCTCCTCGCGCACCTTCTTCAACTACTTCACCTCCAAGGACGAGGCACTCACCGAAGACCCCGCGCTCGACGGCGCCCCGGTCGTGGCGCGTATCGCCGCCGCCGCGCCGCAGATGCCGGCGTTGCGGGCCGTCCGGCTCGCCCTCGACGAGGCGATCGACGCGATGCAGGCCGACCGGGAACTGTGGCGGCTCCGCCTGGTGGTCATCTCCCAGAACCCCGCGCTGCTGCCCCGGCTGATGACCGGCAACATCGCGACCGAACAGGCCATGGTCACGACCATCGCCGCCCGCCTCGGCGTCGCTCCCGACCACGGCCACCCCGCGCTGGTCACCGCCGTGGCCGGTGCCGCCTTCCGCACCGCCATGCTGCGCTGGGCCGCCGACGACGACACCCGGCCCCTGCGCGACTTCGTGGACGAGGCGTTCGCCGCGGTCGCCGCCGGCCTACCGGATCCACCATCGTCCTGACCCCGCCCCGGTTCACCAGTGCCGGGGCGAACCAGTCCGTTACAAACCCGACAAGGGAGCGTCAATGACCACCACCGCCCCGCCCGCCGACAGTGCCGAGGTCGGCACGCGCATGTCGCGTCGGGAGGTTCTCCAGGCCCTCTCCGGGCTGATGGTCGGCATGTTCGTGTCCATCCTCGCCTCCACCGTGGTGGCGAACGCGCTCCCACGGATCATCGCCGATCTGAACGGCAGCCAGACCGTCTACACCTGGATCGTCACCAGCGAACTGCTCGCCATGACGGCGACGGTGCCGCTGTGGGGCAAGATGGCCGACCTGTACAGCAAGAAGCTGCTGATCCAGCTCTCGCTGGGGCTGTTCGTGGTGGGTTCACTGATCGCGGGCTTCACCCCGAACGTCGAGGTGCTGCTGCTCAGCCGTGTCGTCCAGGGCATTGGCGCCGGCGGCATGACGGCCCTGGCCACGATCGTCATGGCGGCGATGATCCCGCCGCGCGAGCTGGGTCGCTACGCCGGCATCTTCGGAGCGGTCTTCGGTGTCGGCACCATCGCCGGTCCGCTGATCGGCGGCCTGCTCGTCGACACGTCGTGGCTGGGCTGGCGCTGGTGCTTCCTGATCGGGGTCCCGTTCAGCATCCTGTCCATCGCCCTGCTGCAGCGCACCCTGCACCTGCCGGTCGTCCGCCGCAAGGCCAGGATCGACTGGCTGGGCGCGGTGCTCATCACCTCGGGCGTCTCCACGCTGCTGATCTGGTCGTCCCTGGCCGGGAACAAGTTCGACTGGGCCTCCGGCTGGACGGCCCTGATGGTCGTCGGCGGTCTGGTCCTGCTGGCGCTGGCCGTCTTCGTCGAGTCGCGGGCCGTGGAGCCGATCGTCCCGCTCGACATCTTCCGCAACCGCACGGTCTCGCTGGCCACGATCGCCAGCGTGCTGGTCGGTGTCGCGATGTTCGGTGGCACCGTCTTCCTGTCCCAGTACTTCCAGATCTCGCTGGGCAAGTCGCCGACCGTCGCCGGCCTGATGAGCCTTCCGATGATCTTCGGTCTGCTCGTCTCGTCGACGGTGGCCGGCCAGCTCATCACCAAGTTCGGCCGGTGGAAGGCCTACCTGGTGGCCGGCGCCGCCGTGATGACCCTCGGGATGGTGCTCCTGGGCACCATCGACGCCAGGACCAGCGTCGTCGTCCTGTCGATCTACATGGCGGTGCTGGGCATCGGCGTCGGCATGCTCATGCAGAACCTCGTTCTCGCCGCGCAGAACGACGTGCCCGCCAACGAGCTCGGGGCGGCCACCTCCACGCTGACGTTCTTCCGCAGCATGGGCGGCGCCATCGGGGTCAGCGCCCTCGGCGCGGTCCTGGCCAACCGGGTCACCTCGCTGACGACCGAGCGCCTCGGGCCGGCGGCAACGGCCGGCGGCGGCAGCGCCGAGGTGCCCGACCTGTCCACCCTGCCCGAGCCGGTGCTGCGCGTCATCCAGGACGTGTACGGCACCGCGACGGCCGACCTCTTCCTGGTCGGCGCGCCGATCGCGCTGCTCGCGCTGGTCGTCGTGCTGTTCATCAAGGAAAAGCCCCTGCACACCCTGAGCGGGGACGAACGACGCGTCCAGGAGGAGGCGGCCGCGAAGGCCGCGATCCACTGAGCCGTACGCACCAGCGGGGGCGGGCCGGTCGGCCCGCCCCCGTTCGCGTCCACCGGTGGCGTGGCCGCGTTTTCCCGTAACGGTGAGGGGCAGACCGGTCGCACCGTAACGTGGGATCCAGCCGATCAACGGCTAACGCCAGACGTGTGCCGAGCCGCCACCGTGGCGGCGAGAGCCACTCGGCCAACCGCCGGGAGTCCGGCGAGATTCCCCGACCCGGTGTCATCCGGGTCTGCGCGGATTCTGCCCAGTAGGCAGCGCGACGGTGCGAGGCTTCGGACAGCTCTGCACCGCCGACGGCCTACTCAGCCGCAGGAGGTGCGGACGATGCCCATGCTGTCGGTACTCGATCCTCGGCACACTGTCGCTCCGCCGGGGTACAGCCGCTGGCTCATCCCGACCGCGGCGTTGGCCGTGCACGTCTGCATCGGGCAGGTCTACGCGACGAGCGTCTACAAGAACTCCCTCATCGCGCACTTCGACACCAGCCAGACGGCGATCGGGGCGATCTTCAGTATCGCCATCGTCATGCTGGGTTCGTCCGCGGCCGTCGGTGGCCGGTGGGTGGAGCGGAACGGACCGCGCCGCGCGATGTTCGTCTCCGCCTGCTTCTGGGCCACCGGGTTCCTGGTCGGTGCGCTCGGCATCGCCACCCACCAGCTCTGGCTGCTGTACCTCGGGTACGGCGTCATCGGCGGCATCGGGCTCGGCATCGGTTACATCTCGCCCGTCTCCACCCTGATCAAGTGGTTCCCGGACCGGCCCGGTCTCGCCACCGGGCTGGCCATCATGGGCTTCGGCGGTGGCGCCCTGGTCGCCGGCCCGCTCGCGCGCCAGTTGCTCTCCCTCTACGACCCGGACTACAACCCCGGCAACCCCGCCGCGGTGGCGTCCGGGCATGCCCTGGTGGCGCTCTTCGTCACGTTCGCCATCGGATACTTCGTGATCATGATGTTCGGGCCGTTCAACGTGCGGGTCCCGGCGCCGGACTGGCGGCCGGCCGGGTTCGACCCCGCGCGCGTCGCCAGCCGGCCTCTCGTGACAAGGGCGAGCGTGTCCGCGTCGAACGCCGTGCGCACCCGTTCGTTCTGGCTGCTGTGGATCGTGCTGTTCTGCAACGT
The DNA here is from genome assembly GCF_052601155.1 of Micromonospora yongxingensis. NCBI lineage: Bacteria > Bacillati > Actinomycetota > Actinomycetes > Micromonosporales > Micromonosporaceae > Micromonospora > Micromonospora yongxingensis. Next base: position 63,175 of record NZ_JBQXEO010000006.1, on the reverse strand, counting down.
CACCGCCGGCATCGGCATCCTGGAACAGGCCAGCCCGATGATCCAGGACTTCTTCCGGGACAACGGGGTCAGCGCCGTCTCGGTATCGGCGGCGGCCGGTTTCGTGGGAGTGCTGTCCCTGTTCAACATGGCTGGGCGGTTCGTCTGGTCGTCCACGTCCGACCTCATCGGGCGCAAGCCGATCTACATGGTCTACCTCGGCGTCGGCATGGTGCTCTACGCGCTGCTCGCCGTGGCCGGCCACTCCGCGACGGCGGTCTTCGTGCTGATCGCCGCCGCCATCATCTCGTTCTACGGCGGCGGCTTCGCCACCGCCCCCGCCTACCTGCGGGACCTCTTCGGCACGTTCCAGGTCGGCGCCATCCACGGCCGGCTGCTGACCGCCTGGTCGGCCGCCGGCATCGCCGGCCCGTTGATCGTCAACGGGATCCTCGACACGCAGGGCAAGCCCGGCACGCTCACGGCATCGGCGTACCGTCCCGCGCTGTTCACCATGGTCGGCATCCTCGCCATCGGGTTCATCGCCAACCTGCTGGTCCGTGCCGTGCCGGAACGGTTCCACGAGCCCGACCGGGGATCGACCTCGCCAGTGGCGCGGGCCACCGTGACCGAGCCGGTCGCCCTCGGCAAGGACAGCCAACCTCCGGTGCCGCAGCGGGTCGGCACCCAGACCGGGCGGCTCTGGCTGTCGTGGCTGCTCGTCGCGGCGCTGCTCGGGTACGGCATCGTCCAGACCGCCATCACCGCCGCGAAGCTGTTCACCGGCTGATGTCCTGCGCGTCCGGGGCGGCGGACGTCCGCCGCCCCGGACGAGGACGAGACCGACCAGCGCCCCCGATGGCGGCGCTTCGGGGCTAGGGGCGGGCGGCCGGCTCGTTCTTCTGAGGGAGGCGCTCCCGCTGCGGCACCACCGTGTACTTCGGGTCGCGCGCCGACACCCTGCCGGCCTCGAAGACACCGAACCGGGTGGCCACGGACGAGGCCACGAGGGCCGCGCCGGAGATCGCCGACAGGATCCGGCTGCGCCGGCTGAGCAGCGCCGTGGCGGTGCCCACCGCGAGCAGGGCCCGCCCCGCCGTGACCAGCCGGCCGCTGCGGCCGTGCCCGTAGGGCTCGCCGGTCAGCCCCAGCCGCTCCAGCCGGCGCCCGCCGACGAGTTCTATGGTCGCGGCGGCCAGGGCGAGCTTCCGCAGCGGAGCGGTCTGCGCGGCCGGCGCCGCGATCAGTCCGACCCCGGAGGCGGCGGCGAGCGCGCTGCCGGCGAAGACGAAGGGCAACGACGGGTAGGCGTCGTGCCAGGCCGGTACGGCGGTGTCGGCCAGCAGGACCCCGGTGTACGTGGCCAGCGCCGGCGCGGTGGCCGCGGCGGCCAGGCCGGCGACGTTGCCGACTGTCGGCGCCACCCGGCGGGCGAGGCCGAGCGGGCCGTGCTGCGGCAGCAGCGGCGCGAGCTCGGCGACCGCGGCCACGCCGGCCATCGGCCCGAACGCGGTGAGGATCCAGGTGCCGATCGACATCGGCGAGGTCAGCTTGGCGACCCGGAGCATGTGGTGGAAGCGGTCCGGCCGCCCGAGGTCGTGGACCAGGAGGTACGTGCTGGCGGCGACGCCGCCGAGGGCGGCCCACCGGCCCACCGCGCGCAGTCCGGGCCGCCCGGTCAGTTGGGCGCCGGCGCCGATCAGCGAACTCCCGGCGGCGAGCCCGCCGGTGAACAGGTAGCCGGCGATGTCGTGTTTCCACACCGGCGGCTTGAGGATCGGCCTGCCGTAGTAGGAGGCGAAGTCGGCTGGCGGCACGGTGAGCTGCTCTCCACCGTGGCCGGCCCGGCGGCGGCGCTGCCCGTCGGGCCGGTCCGGGCCGGCCGGGGACCCACGGCGGCCTGCCGGCTCCGGTGACATCGCGCCGGTCATGGCTGCCTGCCAAGGAACGCGAGCGCCGTGGCGGCGGCCATCGCCAGTGCCGCGAGGCCGGCGCGTTTCCACATGGCCGGCAGGTCGCGGGTGGTCACGATCGGGTCCGGTGGCAGCCCGTACACCTCGGGCTCGTCCAGGAGCAGGAAGAACGCTCCGTCACCACCGACCCCGTCGTTCGGGTCGTGACCGTACAACCGCGCGTCCGGCACCCCCTGCTCGTGCAGAGTCGCCACCCGCGCCGCCGCCCGCTCCCGCAGATCATCCAGGGCCCCGTACTGGATCGACTCCGTCGGGCACGCCTTCGCACACGCCGGCGTCATTCCCACACCCAGACGGTCGTAGCAGAGTGTGCACTTCCACGCCCGGCCGTCGTCCTTGCGCTGGTCGATGACGCCGTAGGGGCAGGCGGAGATGCAGTAGCCGCAGCCGTTGCAGATGTCCTCCTGCACCACCACCGTGCCGAACTCCGTACGGAACAACGAACCCGTCGGACACACGTCCAGACACGCCGCGTGGGTGCAGTGCTTGCACACGTCCGACATCATCAGCCACCGGAAATCCGTGCGCTGCTCCACGCCCGTGCCCCGCCCCGGCGGCTGGGCCCCCGGCATCCCCAGGAACTCCGGCCCACCGGACATCCGGGCTGCCGCCGCGGGCGAGCCTGGCGGCAGACCCGGGTCCGTCCCGGTGTCGGTGCCGGTACGCGCGCCGACCGCCGCCGTTTCCGGGCTGATCGGCGGTCCGTCCGGTTCGTGCTCGAACGCGGGTGTCGCCCAGCCCGCCGAGCGGGGCTGTTCGACGAACGCGACGTGCCGCCACGAGTTCGCGGTCAGGGCGCCCGTGTTGTCGTACGACATGCCCAGCAGGTCCAGGCCCGAGGCGGGCACGTCGTTCCACTCCTTGCAGGCCACCTCGCACGCCTTGCAGCCGATGCAGACGCTGGTGTCGGTGAAGAAGCCCATCCGCGGTGGCGGGTCGACGTAGCCGGCGTCGGGCGCCGGGTCGAGCGGGCCGTACAGGCTGTTCACGTGGGGCATCGGTCAGACCTCCCGGTCGCGGCCGCTGTCGGCGACGTCGGTCGTGACCTGCGGTGGATAGTGCGGGCCGAGATCCCCCGACCGTCGCCGGTAGTCGACGAGGAGGTTCAGCAGGTCCTGTCCCCTCGGGCGTCGACCGGGCCGTACGTCGCAGGTGCCGACCTTGCTCTCCTGGATCAGGACGTTCGGGTCGAGGCTGATCCCGAACAGGTCGTTGGCGGACTCGCCGGTGACCAGGCCCTCGAACCCGAAGTGGTACGGCAGCCAGAGCTGGTGGATGATCCGGCCGTCCACCCGCAGCGGGGTGAGGCGGTCGGTCACCAGCACCTTCGCCTCGATGGCCGCGCGTGCGGTGACCAGGTGCGCCCAATCGAGGTGGGTGAGCCCGCGTTCGACCGCCAGTTCCGGTGACACCTCGACGAACATCTCCGGCTGCAACTCGGCCAGCGGACGGACCATCCGGCTCATTCCGCCCGCCGTGTGGTGCTCGGTCAGACGGCTGACCGTGAAGACGTACGGGAACACCTGGCTGTGTTCCTCGGGCGGACTCGGGTTGAGCGTGTTGATCGGGTGCGTGTAGACCTTGCGGGTCGGGTTGGCCTGCTGCCGGTAGAGCGGGTTGCGCACCGGCGACTCGACCGGCTCGTAGTGGGTGGGCATCGGCCCGTCCAGCACGCCGGTCGGCGCGTACAGCCAGCCCTTGCCGTCGCCCTGAAGGATGAACGGGTCGTCACCCGCGATCCCGGCCACGCCGGAGGAGTTCGGGGGCGGCCGGTACGTCGGCGGCTTGGTCTTCTCGAAGTCCGGCACGTCGTACCCGGTCCACTCGGCCTTCTCCGGGTCCCACCAGACGTACTTCTTACGCTCACTCCACGGCCTGCCGTCCGGGTCGGCGGAGGCGCGGTTGTAGAGGATCCGGCGGTTGGCCGGCCACGCCCAGCCCCACTCCGGGGCCACCAGGGACTGCTCGGCGCCGGGCTTGCGGCGGGCGGCCTGGTTGACGCCGTCCTCGTACACCCCGGTGTAGATCCAGCACCCGGCGGCGGTGGAGCCGTCGTCCTTCATCTCGGTGAACGACGACAGCGGTCGACCGCCGGCCACCTCGTAGCCGTTGATCTCGTACAGCACCGCCTCGGCGCTCGGCTCCGCGTGCGGGCCGTGCGTCGGGTAGTTCCAGTTCAGGTCCAGCAGCGCCCGGTCCCGGGGCTGGGTCGACGTCGACAGCCGTTCCCGGATGATGCGACCGAGGTGGTAGAAGAACCACAGCTCCGAGCGGGCGTCGCCCGGAGGCTCGACGGCCTTCTCCCGCCACTGCAACAACCGCTGGGTCTGGGTGAAACTGCCCTCCTTCTCCACATGCGAGGCAGCGGGAAGGAAGAACACTTCCGTACGGCACTCCTCCGGCACGATCTCGCCCGTCTCGATCTCCGGGCCGTTCTGCCAGAACGTCGCACTCTCGATCATGAACAGGTCCCGGACCACGAGCCAGTCCAGGTTCGCCATCCCCAGGCGCTGCGCCCGACCGTGCGCCGACCCGACCGCCGGGTTCTGGCCGAGCAGGAAGTACCCCTTGACCTTCCCGTCGATCATGTTCAACACCTGCTGGTACGTCCCGTGATCGCCGGTCATCCGCGGCATGTAGCCGTAGCAGTAGTCGTTCTCGGCCGTCGCCGCGTCCCCCCAGTACGCCTTGAGCAGGTTCACCCCGTAGGTGCGGGCGTTGCCCCAGAAGCCCTTCTGCCCGGGGTGGTGGATGCTGTCCACCCACTCGTCGAGGGTGGGGTGGTCGGCGTGGTGTGGCATCGGCAGGTAGCCGGGCAGCAGGTTGAACAGCGTCGGGATGTCGGTGGAACCCTGGATGCTCGCGTGGCCCCGCAGCGCCATCACCCCACCGCCGGGGCGGCCCACGTTGCCGAGCAGCAGTTGGATGATCGCGCCGGTGCGGATGTACTGCACACCCACGCTGTGCTGGGTCCAGCCCACCGAATAGACGAGCATGCCGGTCCGGTCCCGACCCGAGTTCGCCGTCCACGCCTCACACAGGTCGAGGAACTTCTCCTGCGGGATACCGCAGACCCTCTCCACCATCTCCGGCGTGTAGCGGGCATAGTGCCGCTTGAGGACCTGGTAGACGCAGCGGGGGTGCTGCAACGTCTCATCCCGCTCGGTCTGGCCGTTGACCGGTGCGCCGTGCGACTCGTGTTCCAGCCCCGCCGCGGTCTCCCGCTGCGTCTCGGTGTCGCGCGGCGTCGCGTGCTGGCCCTCCCCCTCGTACCGCCAGCTGGTCTGGTCGTAGCTGGCGTTGTCATCCTGGAAGCCGGAGAAGAGCCCGTGCATGTCCTCGGTGTCGCGGAAGTCCTCGGACAGGATCGTCGCGGCGTTGGTGTAGGCGACCACGTACTCCCGGAAGTCGAGTTCGTTCTCCAGGATGTAGCGCACCACCCCACCCAGCAGGGCGATGTCGGTCCCCGCACGGATTGGCAGGTACGAGTCGGCCAGCGCGCTGGTCCGGGTGAACCTCGGGTCGACGTGGAAGACCCTGGCGCCGCGCCGCTTGGCCTCCATCACCCACTGGAAACCCACCGGGTGCGCCTCGGCCATGTTCGAGCCCTGGATGACGATCACGTCGGAGTGCGCCAGGTCCTGCTGGTACTGGGTGGCGCCGCCGCGACCGAAGCTGGTCCCCAGACCGGGGACGGTGGCGGAGTGTCAAATACGGGCCTGGTTCTCGATCTGGAGTGCCCCCATCGCGGTGAACAACTTCTTGATGAGGTAGTTCTCCTCGTTGTCCAGCGTCGCCCCACCCAGGCTGGAGATACCCAGCGTCCGGTTCAGCGGCCGGCCCTGCGCGTCGACGTCCTCCCACGTCTCGTCCCGGGCCGCCAACACCCGGTCGGCGATCATGTTCATCGCCGTGTCGAGATCGAGGTCCTCCCACTCGGTGCCGTACGGCCGGCGGTAGCGGACCGTCGTCTGCCGCAGCGGGCTGTTCACGAGGCTCTTGCTGGCCGCGCCCTTCGGGCAGAGCCGACCCCGCGAGATCGGGCTGTCCGGGTCGCCCTCGATCTGGGTGACCTGGCCGTCCTTGACGAACACCCGCTGACCGCAACCCACCGCGCAGTACGGGCAGACGGACCGGGCCATCGAGTCGGCCGTCTCGGTGCGGGCGGTGAGTGACAGCGAGCCGGCGGACTTGGCCGCGGCACCCCGACCGAGCGGGTCGGTGCCGGTGAGCTGACGGTAGAGCGGCCAGCTTTCGACCCAGCGCCGCACCCCCATTGCCGCACCTTCCCGACGAAAGCGACTAAATGTGAACAGCCTGACACTAGACGAGGCGCCGTCCGGCCCGCAGCGGATCCCGCGGCAACCACGCGATCAAATCCGTTGCCGGCACCGAGGTCCCGGCCCTAGGTTCGTGGGGCACCTCCCGGTGCGCAGGCAACGGCTACTTCCGCTTCCAACGGGGAGACGTGGGTTCGAATCCCACCGCCACCTTCCCGGTGGCGTCGACCAGCGGCCCAGGTCACCTTGGCCCGCGAGGGCCGGTCGCCGTCGCCGCTCCGGCCTCGGGAGGTGCACTCACGCCGCACGCCCGGTGCGACGGACACGGCTACTTCTTGGTGAAGGCCCTGCAAGGGCCCCGCGGTTCGAGCCCGCAAAACGCCGTGTCCACTCTTGATCTCGGGTGTGCGGCGTGACGTGTCTCCTCCTGATCACGAGATCGCAAACTCCGTTGCCCGGCCGTCGCCGCCGCCGCTACGGTCGTGACCGCACTTCCCGGTGCGCAGGCGACGGTTACATCTGGAGGGGTTCACACCCCGGTGAAGGACCATCCGTCACCGACTCCGATCTCGGGAAGCGCGACCACGCCACACACCCGGTGCGCAGGCAACGGTTACTTCAGGGTTCCGCAGATGGGGGTTCGAGTCCCCCGACACCTCCGGGTGGATGGTTCAACGGACAGAACGGCGGACTAGTCCGTGTCCGATTCTGATCTCGGGTGTGTGGTGCGGTGGCGCCTTCCCGACCGACCGACGTGGGGGACGTCATGGCCAAGTTCAACCTCAAGCTCCGCAAGAGCCAGCGCCGACCGGTGACCGCCGAGGGCGCACCCGGCTTCGCGCGCGAGCCGCGCCTCGAGCTGTTCCTGCTGGGCGTGTCCACCATGGTCGGTGAGGACACCTTCTACGAGGGGGCCACCGACCGGGACGCGCGATTCCGGGACCTGGTCGCGGCCGTCGCCGTGGCCGACCCCGACTGGTTCGCCCGCTTCGTGCCGTGGCTACGGACCGGCGCGATGATGCGGTCGGCGTCCGTCGTCGCGGCGCTGGAGGGCGCCCGCGCCCAGGTTGCCGCGACGATTCCGGGGTCCCGGGCGGTCGTGGACGTCGCCCTGCAGCGTGCGGACGAGCCGGGCGAGGCTCTCGCGTACTGGCTGGGTCGCCATGGCCGGGCGCTGCCCAAGCCGGTGAAGCGGGGCATCGCCGACGCGGCCGTCCGGCTGTACACCGAGCGGAGCCTGCTCAAGTACGACTCCGTCGGGAGCCCGGTGCGGTTCGGCGACGTCATCGACCTGACCCATCCCACCGCGAAGGACGAGCGGCAGGGGGACCTGTTCCGGCACGCGCTGGATCGGCGGCACCAGCGGGACAACCCGCTGCCGGCCTCGCTCCGGATGCTGGCCGCGCGGGATGCGCTCATGGCGCTGCCGGTCGAGCAGCGGCGGGAGGTCACCGATCCGGCGGTGCTGAGTGCGGCCGGTATGACGTGGGAGGCCCTGGCCGGGTGGCGACAGAACGCGATGGACGCCGCGGCGTGGGAGTCGATCATCCCGACCATGGGCTATCTGGCGCTGCTGCGCAACCTACGCAACTTCGACCGTGCGGGAGTGAGCGACGCCGTCGCCGAGACGGTGGCCGCCCGGCTCTCCGACCCGGCGGAGGTCGCCACCTCGCGGGTGCTGCCGATGCGGTTCCTGTCGGCGTACAACGCGGCACCGAACCTGCGGTGGGCGTACCCCTTGGAAAGGGCGTTGCAGGCCGCCCTGGCGAACGTGCCGGTCCTGGACGGACGGACCCTGGTCCTCGTCGACACGTCCGGTTCGATGCAGAGTTCGTTCAGCAAGGACGGCTCGCTGCGCTGCTGGGACGCCGCCACGGTGTTCGGCCTCGCGCTGGCCGCCCGGGCACGGGCTGCCACGGTGGTGTCGTTCTCCAACGCCAGCCGGGTGTTCCCGGCGGTGGCGGGCGAGTCGGTCCTGGCGGCCGTGCGCCGGTTCAAGGACGGCGGCTACTTCTACGGCATGGGAACGGACACCGAGAAGGCGGTACGGGAGCACTACGACCGGCACGACCGGGTGGTCATCCTCACCGATGAGCAGGCCCACTGGCACGGCTCGGCGGACGTCGCCGCAGCGGTGCCCGCGGAGGTGCCGGTGTACACCTGGAACCTGGCCGGGTACCGGGTCGGCCACACGCCGACGGTTGCCAACCGGCACACCTTCGGTGGCCTGTCCGACGCCGCCTTCGCGATGATTCCGCTCATCGAGGCCGGATCCCACGACCGTTGGCCCTTCTGAGCGGCGGGGCACCGACGCACGCTGGTCCCGGTCGACGACGACCGGGACCGGCGGGTGGCGGTGTCAGGAGGCGGCGATGCCCGCGGCCTGCGGGTCAGGGTGGGTGCTACCGCTGCCAGGCGTCGATGGCCTGCACGCCGTCGCGCACGACCCGGTCCAGGATGGTGGGGTTGCCGCTGCTGCCCTCCCAGCCCTGGTCGTGGAAAACGGTCACGGCGTCGTCGACGCGCGCCACCGCGATCTGGCTGGACGCGTCGCGGCCGGTGCGTTCGCCGTTCAGGCTCTCCTCGGCCCACGTCCGGGTCAGCAGCAACGCCTCGTCGCCGACGCCCGGCAGGGCCCGGCTCTCGACCTTGACGGGGTCTCCACCCTGGTCCTTGTAGGACGGGCACCCCTGGACAGCACCCTGGAGTCGTCGCAGGTAGGCCGCCGCGCCGTCGCCGTCGAAGGTGAAGATCGTCTGGTGGATCATGCCCTGCGGGACGTTGCTGTCGGGATCCTCGGGCTTCTTGTAGGTGAGCGTCATCGCGGCGCTCGCGGTGACCTGTCGACCTCCGGTGCCGAACTCGTTGTCACACAGGGTCGGCAGGGCGTCCGCGACGGGCGTCGCCCGTCGCGGTGACTTGCGCAGCTCGGGCGGCAGGTCGACGAAGGCCGACGTCGGGATGGTCACCCGGGCGCTCGCGGTCGCGGACGGCTCGTTCACCTGAGGTGTCGGCGCGGGTGCGGTCGTCGGTGGGGTGGTCGACGGAGCCGGACCGGCCCCGTCCCCACCGGCGGTGCAGGCAGTCAGCGAGACGGTGCCGAGCAACGGCAGGATCAGTGCGAGCGCCGTTCGCACCCGGGCCGTCGGTAGTGGCGTGTGGTCGCTCATCATCACCTCTTCGCGTCCACCCCGAAGTGCCCTGCGACGCTCCGACCGAAACGAGCACCGCCGACGGACCTCAGGTCGCGTCCGGCAACCACGACCCGAGCACGGCGGGGTCGGCGACCGCGGCGAGCACCCGCGCACGCTCCTCCGCCGTCAGGGGCAACTGCTGGAGCCGGCTCCCCCAGTCCGGTACGCGCTCCGGCTCGTTCAGCGCGACCGACAGTTCGATCAGCCCGGCGAGCGCCAGTCCCTGTTCGATCGCCGGTGCGTCGTCGCCGTGCCGGCGCAACCCCGAGTTGAGGGCCCGGAAGGCCGCCCGGTCGTCCATCTTGAACTCGCGCAGGATCCGCGCGTTGTCGAGCACCCGGGCCAGCCCCTGCAGGTCCTTGGAACCGCCGTACTCCACCTCGGCCGGCTCGTCCCGCTGGATGAAGATGATGGTGTTGCCCGACGGGTCGACGATGCTGAACCGCGACGCACCGGCGCGGTAGCGAGTCATCCGGGGCAGTCCCTTGACGAGCACCTTGCCGTAGGTCCGGCGCATCGCCTCGGTGAACGCCGCGTGGTACGCCGCGACCGAGTCGACCATCACCAGGCACCCGCCGGTGGTCTCCGCCGACGGGTCCAGGCCCTTCGGCGCGCGGGCGTAGTGCAGGTCGAATCCACTCCAGTGGAAGGCCAGGTACACGTAGGGCCTGGTCTGCTCGTAGGTCACCGCGAAGCCCAGCGCACGCCAGAACGCCAGGGTCTCCTCCGGTGACACGCAGTGCAGCAGCGGCACGGTGGTCTCGTTCGGCAGGACACGGACCTCGTCGATCGTCATGGCCACTTCCGATCCCGTAGACAGGCCGGCCATTGTGCCAGCGTCCGCGACGGCCCACGACGAATTGTGTCTCCTACCAAGGGAGGAGGCCGGCTCCGACCGCGGGCCGCAAGCGGGGCTCCCGGTCGGACGCGGTCGGCGGACGTCGCCACCAGTGTCTAAGGCATGACTATCGCGCTGCGCCGGGCGGCACACTGGCACCGCCCACTCATGGTTTTCGTCGCCGCGATGGCGGTGCTCGCCGTCGTCGCCGCGGTCGGCATCGTCGTCGACTCGCGCGTCCTCACCGGATCGCCGATCTGGCTCAAGCCGCTCAAGTTCGCCGTGTCCTTCGTGGCGTACGGCACGACCCTCGCCTGGATGCTCTCCCTGCTGCCGCGCCGCAGCCAGATCGCCGAGTGGGCCGCAACGATCATCGTCGCGATGGCGGTCATCGAGATGACGGTTATCGTCGGACAGGTGATGCGCGGCACGACGAGCCACTTCAATGCGACCAGCCCGCTGAACGGCGCGCTCTTCACGGTGATGGGCGCGGCGATCATGGTGCTGTTCGTCGCGCACTTCGTCGTCGGGATCGTCGTGCTGCAACGGCGGATCCCCGATCGGGTCGCCGCCCGCGCGGTCGGCTGGGGGCTCGGCCTGTCCCTGCTGGGCATGCTGGCGGCGGTGCCGATGACGCTGCCCGGTCAGGACCCGGGGATCGAGGGGGTCAGCGGGGCGCACGCCGTCGGCGTACCCGACGGTGGGCCGGGGTTGCCACTGGTCGGCTGGAGCACCACCGGTGGGGATTTGCGGATCGGGCACTTCGTGGGGCTGCACGCCCTGCAGGCGCTGCCGATCCTGGCGATCCTGCTGACCCGGTTCCTCGGCACGCGGCTGGACGAGCGCACCCGGGCACGGCTGGTGGTCGTGGTGGGTGCGGCGTACGGCGTACTCACGGTGTTGTTGACCTGGCAGGCCCTGCGCGGGCAGCCGCTGCTGCGCCCGGACACGCTCACGCTGGCCGCCTTCGCGGCCCTGCTGGTCGCGACGGCGACCGCCGCCGGCCTGGTGGTGGCTCCCCGGCGCAGCCCGGACCTGGTGGTGGCCGCATGACGGCGACGCTGTTCACCCTGACGTTCGCGGTGGCCGCGCCGTTCTGGGCGCTGATGATCCTGCTGCCGAACTGGTCGTGGACCGCCCGGATCATCTCGTCTCCGCTGATCGTGCTGCCGGTCGTGCTGATCTATGCGCTGCTGGTGGTCCCGGCGTTCGGCGAGGTGCTGCCGGCCGTGGCATCGCCGACTCTGGAAGGCGTACGCGACCTGCTCGGCACGGCCGACGGCGCGGCGGCGGGCTGGGCACACATGATCGCGTTCGACCTGTTCGTCGGCCGGTGGGCGTGGCTCGACAGCCGGGAACGGGGGGTGCCGGCGCTGGTCATGGCTCCGGTGCTGGTGCTGACGATCCTGCTCGGACCGCTCGGCCTGGCCGCGTACCTCGGCGTCCGGGCCCGGTGGCCGCGGTCGGCGGTCGTCGCCCCCGAGCCGCAGCGCCTAGGCTGACCTCCGTGGGGTGGGCGGGGCGACTGTTCGACACGCGGGACACGCTCGTGCGGATGGTGCTGCTCGACCTCAGTGGTGTGGGCTACCTGGTCTTCGGGACCCAGGCCGGGCGCACGCCGACCGCCACGCAGTGGGTCCTCGCGGCCGTCGCATTCGCCCTTGCGCCGGTGTTCCACCGCCGGCCGCTGGTCAATTTCGTGGCGCAGGCCGGGCTGCTGGCGATCGCGATCCCCCTTGTCGAGGACATCACGATCAACCAGGTGGGCGCCAGCTGGGCGTTGCTGGAAGTGACCATGCGGGCGCGTCGAGGACGCACCATCGGGCTGGCCTGCGGGTTGCTGGCCGTGGTCGACCTGACCGACTCGATCGGCGACCCGGTCGGCCAGGTCGCCTCCGGCGTGTTCGGGCTGACCCTGGAGGTCGGCGTGCCGCTGCTGCTCGGCCTGGTCATCCGGACCAACCGGGAGCTCGGCCGGCAGGCCGTGGAGCGGGCGGCGGCGGAGCAGCGCCGCCGCGAGTCGGAGAGCCGCGCCGCGCGCGCCGACGAGCGCAGCGCCATCGCCCGCGAGCTGCACGACGTCGTCGCGCACCACGTGGCGTCGATGGTGCTGCGGGTCGGTGTGGCGCGACACGTGCTCACCGACCTGGACCCCCGGGTGGGCGAGGTGTTCGACGACGTGCACGACACGGGGACCGCCGCCCTGGCGGAGCTGCGCGGGCTGGTCGCGCTCCTACGCGACCCCGACGGGGTACGCCCCGACGCGGCGCTGACCGCCATCGAGCCGTCGGCGCTTCCGGCGGCGCTCGGTGCGACGGTCGACCGGGCCCGCCAGGCCGGTGTCACGGTGGACGCCGACATCGACCCGGCCGTCGGTGCGCTCGACGCGGTGCGCGGCCTGGCCGTCCTGCGACTGACCCAGGAGGCGCTGACCAACGTGGCCAAGCACGCCGGATCGTCCGCGCTGGCGCACCTCGTGGTCGCCGTCGAGGACGGGGCCGTCCACTGGGAGGTCTCGGACGACGGCGGCGGCGCGGTGTCGGCGGCGGTCCCGTCCGGCGGCGGTCACGGCATCACGGGCATGCGTGAGCGCGTCGACGTCCTCGGTGGCCGGTTGGAGGCCGGCCCCACCAGCACGGGGTGGCGGGTGCGTACGGTCCTCCCGGCCGTGCCCGCGCCGGCCGCATCGGTGCCCCGTGACCGCGAGGCCCCGGTCGGTTCGCCCGCGCCGGAGCGGGCATGATCCGCGTCCTGCTGGTCGACGACCAGCACCTCATCCGGGCGGGCCTGCGCATGCTCTGCGACGCCCAACCCGACATCGAGGTCGTCGGCGAGGCCGACAACGGCCGCGACGCCATCCCGCTCGCCGCGCGGCTCATCCCCGACGTCGTCGTCATGGACCTGCGCATGCCGGGCGTCGACGGGATCACCGCGACCAGCCGGATTCTCGCCGAGCGCCCCGCCACCCGCGTCCTGGTGCTGACCACCTTCGGCGACGACGACCATCTCTACCCCGCCCTGACCGCCGGCGCCTGCGGGTTCCTGCTGAAGGACGCACCGCCCACCGACCTGCTCGACGGCATCCGTCGGGCCGCCGTGGGTGACAGCCCGTTCAGTCCCGACGTGCTGCAACGCCTGGTCCAGCGCGCGGTGCACGCCCGCGCCGAGGCGCCACGGCCGGTGCGGGGGCTGACCGCCCGCGAGCAGGACGTGCTGAACCTGGTCGCCGAGGGCCTGTCCAACACCGAGATCGCCGACCGGCTGCACATCGGCGTCACCACGGTCAAGACGCACATCACCAGCCTGATGACCAAGACCGACAGCCCCAACCGCGTACGGCTGGCCCTGTTCGCGCGCGGTGGCTGACCGCCGGGGTTCGGTTACGCCCTCATCCGCCAGGACACGGCGATGACGAGCACGAGCGGCACGATCAGCAGCGCCGGAGCCAGGGCCGGCAGGTGCAGGGCGACCAGGGCGCCGACCGCCGCGCCGGTCATCAGCGCCAGCAGGACCTGGACCTTGGGCCGCAGGCTGCGCCACGGGCTGCGGGCCGCCACGCCGGCGATGAGGCTGGTCAGAGTGCCGGTCAGGTACGTGGAGGACAGGCCCGGTACGCCGAATCGTTGAATGGCGCTGCTCTGCACGCCCAGCGCCACGGCGGAGAGCATCAGGAGCGCGAGGTGGACATGCTCGTCGTGGGTGGGGAGGCTGATCTCCCAGACGACGAGGAACACGACGAACACCAGGAGTTCCAGGCCGAGCGCCCAGGTGACCCGCCGGGGCCAGACGGGATCGTCCGGCCGCGCCGAGCCGACGAGGCGGGCGCCCGCGAGGACGCCGACGATGAAGCTGATGATGGCGCAGCCCGACGTCAGGGCGAGGTCGGCCTCTCCCCTGCCCGCCGAGAGTCCGAGCAGGACCATGTTGCCGGTCATGACGCTGGCGAAGGCCCCGCCGAGGGCGAGGAAGCCGAGGGCGTCGGCGCTTCCGGTCAGGAAGGTGAGGACGACGACGAGGGCCTGCCGTCGCCGCAGGAGGTGTTCGCTCTGCTGCGTCGTGGTGTGGGGGCGAGTGACGCGGGGCACTGTGCTCGACACTGTCGGCCACCTCCATAGATTGTTCTTCGTATACACTTTGTCCGGACGGATCACGGAGAGGCGATCAGGTTGGCTGAAGACCTGCGGGACAAGCTCGGCGCTCAACACCTGCCGCTACGCGACCAGGTCCTCGCCGCACTGCGCACCGCCATCATCGACGGCGACTACCTCCCCGGAGAGCGGCTGACCGAGGACCGGTTGGCCGAAGACTTCGGCGTCTCCCGCAACCCCGTCCGGGAGGCGCTGCGCGTCGCGGAGGCCGAGGGCTTCGTCGTGATCCTCCCCCGCCGCGGCGCGGTCGTCGCCTCACCCAGCAGCGGGACCATCGCGGACATGTTCGCCGTCCGTGAGCGCCTGGAGGCGCTCGCCGCCCGGCTGGCGGCCGAGCGGGCGAGCGCGGCGGACGTGGCGGCCCTGCGCGCGCTGCTCGACCAGGGCCGGGAGGCCACGCAGCGGCAGGACCTGCCCCGGGTCGCCGAGCTGAACAGCGCCCTGCACCTGCGGATCCTCCAGATCAGCGGAAACCCCTGGCTGTCGTCGATCGCCAAGTCGCTGTACCTCCATGTCCAGTGGGTCTTCCGGCTGGGCGCCGCGGAACGCGCACCACACTCGTGGGCCGAGCACATCCAACTGGTCGACGCCATCGAGTCAGGTGACGGCGACCGCGCCGAACAGGCCGCACTCGCCCATCTCGACGCCGCGTCCGCGGCCGCGTACGAGAACGCCGAGGGTGGGTACGGGGCGGCCCACTAGCGACCGCACGCGTAGCCCTGCATGCCCCGTGGGTTCGCTCCGGCGGCCAGCACGCCCGTGCCCGGGTCGCGGGTCACCGCGCACAGCCGGCCAAGACTCCAGGCGTCGGAGACCCGCACCTCGTGCCCGTACGACCGCAGGGCCACCAGCGTGTCCTCGTCGAGCCGGTCCTCCACCACCAGGACACCGGGCTCCATGTCCCGCGGGTAGAACGAGCCCGGCAGGCTGACGGTGTGCCACGCGGGCGCGTCGATGGCCTCCTGCAGGGGCTGGCCGCCGACGAGATGGCGGAGCAGGAACGGCAGCTGCCACTGGTCCTGCTGGTCGCCGCCGGGTGTGCCGCACGCCAGCACCGGCTCGCCGTCGCGGTGCACCATGGTCGGGCTCAGCGTGGTACGCGGTCGCCGGCCCGGGGCCAGCGACGAGGCGAGCCCCTCCTCCAGCCAGAACATCTGCAACCGGCTGCCCAGCGGGAAGCCCAGCTCGGGAATGGTGGGCGAACTCTGCAACCAGCCGCCACTGGGCGTCGCGGAGATCATGTTGCCCCAGCGGTCGACCACGTCCACATGGCAGGTGTCACCGCGCGTCACCCCGTCCGACTGCACGGTCGGCTCCCCGGTCGTGGCATCCGTCGGGTCGGCGCGACGTCCCGCGCCCGGCTGGACGTGAGCCGGCAGTCGAGGCTCGGCCCCGTCGGGACGCCCCGGTCGCAGCTCCGCTGACGCCCGGTCGCCGATCAGGGCGGCCCGCTCCCGCGCGTACTCCCGGGAGAGCAGCGCCTTGGCGGGGACGTCGGCACCGTCGCCGTACCACGCCTCGCGGTCGGCGAAGGCGAGCTTGAGCGCCTCGACCTGGGCGTGGATGCCGGCCGCGGTCGCCGGGTCGTACGCGCCGGGGTCGTCGAGCGCGTCGAGGACGGCCAGCGACTCCAGCAGCACCGGGCCCTGGCCCCAGAAGCTCGTCTTCGCCACCGAGTAGCCACGCCAGTCGAGGGTGGCCGGGGCCTCCCAGGTCGCCGAGTAGGCGGCCAGGTCGTCGCCGGTGACGAGCCCGGCGTGCGGACGTCCGCTGGAGTCCTGGAACGGCCTCCTGCTGAACCGGTCGATCGCCTCGGCGACGAAACCCGTACTCCAGGCCCGGCGGGCCGCCTCGATCTGCGCCTCCCGGTCGGCGCCGGCGGCCCGCGCGGCCTCGACCAGTCCCCGCAGGGTCCGCGCGTACGCCGGGTTGGCGAACATCTCCCCCGCCGCCGGTGGCCTGCCGCCGCGCAGCCACAGCTCGGCGGAGGTGGGCCAGTGCTCCTGGAACAGGGACCGTACGGCGGCGACGGTGTCGCCGACCCTGCCCACCAGCGGGTGGCCGGCGGCGGCGTAGCCGATGGCCGGCTCCAGCACCTCCTCCAGCGAGAGCGTGCCGTGCTCGCGCAGCAGGAGGAGCCAGGCGTCCACGGCGCCGGGCACGGCGGCCGCGAGCGGGCCGGACCCGGGGATGAGATCCATCCCGAGGGACCGGAAGTGCGCGATGGTGGCGGCGGCCGGCGCCGGTCCCTGCCCGCACAGCACCTTTGGGGCCGGATCCTGGGCGGTCGCCACGATGGCCGGCACCTCACCGCCGGGGCCGTTGAGGTGTGGCTCGACGACGTGCAGCACGAACCCGGCGGTGACGGCGGCGTCGAAGGCGTTCCCACCGCGTTCGAGGATCCCCATGGCGGACTGGCTGGCGAGCCAGTGCGTCGAGGACACCATGCCGAAGGTGCCCTGGAGGGTCGGTCTGGTGGTGAACGTCATGACAACACCTCACTGGTATCTGCGGTCCGGACGTCGGGTCCGGTGCCGTCCGGCCGGACCAGGTGACACGCGGCCATGCCGTCGCCGATGGCGACCTGTGCCGGCACCTCCGTCGCGCACCGCTCGAAGGCGAGTGGGCACCGGGTGCGGAAGCGGCAGCCGGACGGCGGGTCGAGCGCCGACGGGAGGTCGTCGCCGAGCAGCACCAGCTGACGCTGCCGTTGGCGAACGGGGTCGGCCACCGGCGCGGCCGACAGCAGCGCCTGCGTGTAGGGATGGGCGGGCCGGGCGAAGATCCGCTCGCGTGAGCCCTTCTCGACGAGCTGGCCCAGGTACATGACGGCGATGTCGTCGGCCAGGTACTCGACCGCCGACAGGTCGTGGGTGATGAAGAGGCACGCGAAGCCGATGTCCCGTTGCAGGTCGGCGAGAAGGTTGAGCACCGACGCCTGCACGGACACGTCGAGCGCGCTGGTGGGTTCGTCCGCGATGAGCAGCCGGGGTTCGGAGATCAGCGCCCGGGCGATGCTGACCCGTTGGCGTTGACCGCCGGACAGCTCGTGCGGGTACCGGCGCGCGACCTCGGCGCGCAGGCCGACCCGTTCGAGTTCCGTGGCGACGCGGGCCTCCCGGTCGCGGCGCGGGACCCGCGTGCCGGACAGCCGCAGAGGTTCGGCCACGACCTCGCCCACCAGCATGCGCGGGTCCAGGGAGGCGGCGGGGTCCTGGAAGACGATCGACACCGCACTGCGGTGCGGGCGGAGCTGCCGCCGGGACAGGTGGGTGACGTCCGTTCCGGCGATCCTGACCACGCCGGCGGTCGGCTCGACGAGCCGCACCACACATCGCCCCACGGTCGACTTTCCGGAACCGCTCTCCCCCACCAGGGCCGTGACCCGGCCCTTCGGGATCGTGAGGGACACCCCGTCCACGGCGCGTACCGGGCCGAAGTGCATCACCAGGTCCTCGATCTCCAGGGCGTTCGGCTCCGGTGTCATCGGTTCACCTCCTCAATCTGGGACCGGGGCGACGGGCACGGGTGCCAACAGGCCGCGAGGTGGTCGCTGCCGCCGGCTCTCGCCACCTCCAGCGGCGGGAGGGAGTCGCGGCAGCGCGCGTCGGCGGCCGGGCAGCGGTCGGCGAACGTGCAGGCGTCGGGCTGGGTCGACAGGACGGGCACCAGGCCGGGAATCTCCTGCAGACGGTCGGTGCCGGCGTGTCGTCCCGGTGTCGGTGACGCCGACAGGAGCCCGGCGGTGTAGCGGTGGTACGGGTGCGCGAACAGGTCGTTGACCGGTGCCCGCTCCACCACCCGGCCGGCGTACATGACGACGACGCGGTCGGCGATGTCGGCGATCACGCCGAGGTCGTGCGTGATGATGAGGATGCTCGTGCCGAGCCGGTCACGCAGGTCCCGCAGCACCTGGAGGATGCCGGCCTGGACCGTGACGTCCAGCGCGGTGGTCGGTTCGTCGGCCACCAGCACCTTCGGACCGCAGGCCACCGCCATCGCGATCATCACGCGCTGGCGCATGCCTCCGGAGAGCTGGTGCGGATAGGTGTCGACCCGTTGCGCGGCGGACGGGATCCCGACGAGTGTCAGCAGCTCGACGGCGCGTGCCCGGGCGGCCCGTCGGGACATCCGCTCGTGGACCTGGAGCACCTCTCCGATCTGACGCCCGACGGTGAGCACGGGATTGAGGGACGTCATCGGCTCCTGGAAGATGTAGGCGATCTCCTTGCCGCGTACCCGCCGGAGCACCGACTCGCGGGTGCCCACCAGTTCGGTGCCGTCCAGCCGTACCGAGCCGGTGATCCGGGCGCTCGCCGGGAGCAGACCCGCGATGCTCATCGCGGTGACGCTCTTGCCGCACCCCGACTCGCCCACCATCCCGACGATCTCCCCCGAGGCCAGGTCCAGACTGACGCCGTCGACGGCCGAGACGGTGCCGGTCTCGGTCGGGAACGACACCGAGAGGTC
Source organism: Micromonospora yongxingensis (assembly GCF_052601155.1). Classification (NCBI taxonomy): domain Bacteria; kingdom Bacillati; phylum Actinomycetota; class Actinomycetes; order Micromonosporales; family Micromonosporaceae; genus Micromonospora; species Micromonospora yongxingensis. The sequence goes on along the minus strand of NZ_JBQXEO010000006.1, from coordinate 44,293 downwards.
ACGGATCTCCAGGACGGGTGTGTCGACCGCGGCGGCCGCTCCGGCCCGCTCGACCGTGGTCATCGCCGGTCCCCCTTCGGGTCGAGGGCGTCGCGGAGGGCATCGCCGAAGACGTTGAACGCCAGCGCCAGGCCCATGATGACGACACCGGGAAGCACCGCGGCCCACGGGGCACGGGCCGCGAACTGCTGGGCGGTGGCCAGCATCGTGCCCAGGCTGGGGGCCGGGGGTTGGATGCCGAGGCCGAGGAACGAGAGCACCGCCTCGCCGAGGATCGCCGCCGGGATCGCGACCGTGGCCTGCACCAGGATCACCGACGTCGCGTTGGGCAGGATGTGCCGGGTGAGCACCCACAGGTCGCTGGCGCCGTCCACGACGGCCGCCGCGACGAAGTCCAGCGACTTGAGCCGCAGCGTGTCCGAGCGCACCACCCGGATCACCCCGGGGATCTGGGCGATGCCGATGGCCACGGCGGCGTTGCCGAGGCTGGCGCCCCGGATGGCCGCCAACCCGACCGCCATGATCAGGAACGGGAACGCGAGCAGCAGGTCGGTGAAGCGCGAGATCAGGGCGTCCCAGGCTCGAAAGTAGCCGGCGGCCAGCCCGAGCGGGACACCGATGACCAGCGAGGTGGCCACCGCCAGCAGTCCCACCTGGAGCGATGCCCGCGCCCCGAGCATGATCCGGGACAGGACGTCGCGACCCAGATCGTCGGTGCCGAGCACGTGCCCGGGAGTGCCGGGAGGCGCGAACGTGTGGGCGAAATCGGTCTGGTCGACGGAGTACGGGGCGAGCCACGGCGAGAGCACCGCGATGGCGCCCGCGAGGGCGAGCACGACGAAGCTCACGACGGCGAGGGGGTTGCGTCGCAACCGGCGCAGGACGCGGGTGCGCCGGGTGACGCCGGCGGAACCGGTCTCCGCCATGGGAACGGTGAGGACGGTCATGCCGGATCTCCCGTCACCCGGATGCGGGGGTCGATGACCGAGTAGAGCAGGTCCACAAGAAAGTTGATCACGATGTAGGCCGTCGCGGTGAGCAGGACGACGGCCTGGATCACCGGATAGTCCCGCTGGAACACCGCGTCGATGGTCATCTTGCCGAAGCCCGGGAGCCCGAAGATCTGTTCGGTGACGACCGCGCCCGAGATCAGACCGCCGAGCTGAAGGCCCACGACGGTCACCACCACGATCAGGCTGTTCCGCAGGGCGTGCTGGGTGATGACGGCCAGCGGCCGGAGACCCTTGGCCTTCGCCGTCCGTACGTAGTCCGACGAGAGCGAGTCCAGCATCGCCGAACGGGTCTGCCGCATGATGATGGCGGCGAGCCCGGTCCCGAGGATCACGGCCGGCAGGACGATGTGGTGCAGGTTGTCCACGGGGTCCTCCAGGAAGGGCACGAACCCGGAGGCGGGGAAGAGCCCGGTCGCCACGGACAGGTAGAGGATGGCGAGCAGCCCGAGCCAGAAGTGCGGCACCGACAGGCCGATCAGGGCCAGTGCGTTGGCCAACCACTCCGCCGGGCGCCCGCGGCGTACCGCCGCGAGCACCCCGGCGCCGACGCCGAGCGCCGTGGCGATGAGGATCGCCAGGACGGAGAGTTCGACGGTCACCGGCAGGGCGGTCGTGAGCATCGACGAGACCGGCGTACCGGTCCGGATCGACACTCCGAAGTCGCCCTGCGCCATGCGTTCCACGTACTGCGCGAACTGCAGTGGCAGCGGCTGGTCGAGCCCGTAGTGCCGGCGGATCGCCTCCAGTGCCTCCGGTGACCGGTCCTCCCCGGCCAGCGCGAGGGCCGGGTCACCGGGGAGCGCCCGTACACCGAAGAACACCACGATCGTCGACAACAGCAGCGTCAGCGCCGACTGCCAGGCGCGGGTGAGGAGATATCGGGCCACGGCGACCTACTTGGTGAAACCGGCGAAGGCCGCGCGGATCACGCCGTCCGGGAAGACCTGCAGGCCCTGGATCTGCTTGCTGACGGCGGTCAGGTTCCGCTGCCGGTAGAGGTAGATCAGCGCGTCGTCCTGCTGGAGCAGAGTGACCGCCTGCCCGTACAGCTTCTTGCGCGCCTCGATGTCGTTGGCCTGCCGGGCCTGGGTCAGCAGGTTGTCCAGCTGGGGGTTGCTGTAGCCGGAGACGTTCTGGCTGGCGCCGGTGCCGACGAAGTTCGTGATGTTGGCGTCCGGGTCGATCCGCCCGCTCCAACCGAGCTGCAGCAGCTCGAAGTTGCCGCGGTCCTGCTCGTCGAGGAGCGACGAGTACTCCACCGGGTTGATCTTCAGGTCGAACCCGCCGTCCTTCACCATCGACTGGAGCGCCTGCGCCAGGCGCAGCGTGTCGGGCGTGTTCGAGGCGAGCATCGTCACCGGGTACGGCGTCTGGACACCCGCCTCGGTGAGCAACTGCTTGGCCTTCTCGGGGTCGTGCGCCGGGCAGGTCTGCGCCTCGGGGGACGAGAACGGGCTCGCGGGCGAGATGGGCGAGCAGGCGACGGCGTGCAGACCGTTGAAGACCGCGTCGACCAGCGCCTTGCGGTCGATCGCGTGCTCGAAGGCCTGCCGCACCTTGGCGTTCTGGGCGAGGGGGCGGTTGATCGGCTTGGGCGCGGTGCCGACGCCGTCGACGTTGCCGGTGTTGATCGTCAGGCCCTGGTAGCCGAGGGACTGCGACTGCAGGACGGAGACCGCGGCCTCCTGGCGCAGGGAGGCGACGTCCTGCGTGGAGATGCTGTCGGCGACCTGGGCGTCGCCGGAGCGCAGGTTGGCGGCGCGGATGCTCGCATCGCTGAGAATCCGCCACGAGATGCCGTCGAGGTGGACCTTGTCGGCCTCGTAGTAGTTCGGGTCCCGGACCACGTCGATGGAGTTCTGCGGCACCCGCTTGGCGAACTTGAAGGGACCGACGCAGACCGGCGCGGAGGCGAAGTCGTCGCCCAGGCTCTGCAGGGCCTTGGCGCTCATGATCATGCCGGCCCGGTCGGCGAGGGCACCGAGCAGGGGCGCGAACGGCTGCTTGAGCCGGAGGACGACGGTGTGCGCGTCCGGGGTGTCGACGCCGTCGATGGGACCGAGTTCGCTCCTGCGTGCCGACCGGGCGTTGGTCAGGTGACGCTGGAGGGTGGCCTTCACCGCGGCGGAGTCGAACGCCGTCCCGTCGCCGAAGCGCACCCCCTGGCGCAACGTGATGGTCACCGTCCGGCCGTCGCCGCTCGTCGTGGGCAGGGCGGTCGCCAACTGGGGTACGACCTGGGCCTGCTCGTTCACGTCGTAGAGCTTCTGGCACATCGCCTGGAAGACGTAGCGGGAGTAGAGGCTGCGCGACAGCGTCGGGTCCAGCGCGTCGGGCTCGGCGGAGAGGGCGATGACCAGCTTGCCGCCCTGCTTGACGGCGGCGGCGTCCGCGGGCGTACCGAAGGAATCCTGGCCTGCCGACTGGTTGTCGCCGGACTGGGTGCCCCCGCTGTCCGACACCGGTGAGCAGGCAACGACCGTGCAGAAGACAGCGACCGCGGCCATCGCGGCCCGGAGCGGACGGCGGCGGGACTGGCTCGTTTCGCTGAAGGAGAGGTTCGTCATCGGGAGCTCCTCGAGTGGGCGATTCGGGGAGCGTATGTTGTATACGATGACCGCCGCAAGACCCGCGTGGATGGCTGCCGAGCACCACGAACGCCCGCGCATCGTGGACAAACCAGACTGGATCAGTCGGCGGGTCGCGGACGGGCGGGGCCACCCCTTACCAGGCTGAGCAGGACCACCAGCGCGAGCACCGCCACCGCCGCGCTGAAGATCTCCCCAGCGGTACGCAGACCGGTCACCTGGATCAGCAGACCGACCCCGACCGCCGGCACACCGAGCATGGTGAACAGGATGGCAAAGAACGTCGAGACCGCCTCGGCCCGGTGCTCCGGCGGGGCTTTCATCGTGATCGTGGCGATGCCGTCGCCGACCGCCACCCCGGCCGCGACACCGTTGATCGTCGCGCCGACGAGCAGGGTCGCCAGCAGCGCCATCCACATGCTGAGCGCGAGCAGGCCGGCCGACACGATCAGGCCGGCGCAGGCGCAGGCCAGCGCGGTACGCGAGGACAGGACGCGGGTCAGCAGCTGACCGAACGCGGCCCCGGTGAACGCCACGAAGACCACCAGCGCGGCCAGGGTGTGCGAGGTCTCGTGCAGGACCACGCCGAGAAACAGGCCGCTCACCGCCGTGAGCACTCCGAGTGCGGCGAAGCCCGTGCCGGCGGTGATCGCGGCGCGGACGAAGTCGCCGCGGATGGTCGGCGGTACGCGCAACCGCTGAGGTCGCACGGTCGGCGGGGACCGCTGCGCCACCGTCTCCGGCACTCCCAGCATCGCGATGATCCCGACCACCGCCAGGGTCAGCACGATGGCCCAGGGCAGCCGGAGCGGCTCGGGCGCCACGTCCGACACGACCCCGGCCAGCAGGGTGCCCGTGGCCAGGCCACCGAGGTTCGCGAAGATCGCCACAGTGGCGGCCCGCCGAGGGTGCCGCGGACTCCTCATCAGCTCTGCCAGGGCCGCGGTCGCCGCTCCGATGACCAGTGCGGCGGAGAAACCGGCGAGCAGCCGTCCCACCACGATCATCGCCAGGTCCACGGCAGCCAGGAACACCGCGTCGGCGGCGACGGAGAGGACCAGCGCGGTGAGGATGACCGGCCGGCGGCCGATCTGGTCGGAGAGCCGGCCGAGGACGACCAGACCGATGACCACGCCGAGCGCGTACACCGCGTAGACCACCGTCACGGTCAACGACGAGAAGCCGAACTCCATCTCGTAGAGGGGGTAGAGCGGGGTCGGCACGGTGGTTCCCACGAGCGTGATCCAGAACGCGAAGGCGACCCGGGCCGGGGCTGTTCTCGAACTGGACCGGGCCGTCCCGCCGTCGGCGCGGCTGACGTTGGACATGACCAGTCCCCCCGGGCTCGGACCCCTGCTGCGGGCGGTCGCCGCCCGCACCCTCCCGTCGCGGCTCCTGTCCCCCGTGCAGCATGGGGCGTGGCCCTCCGCCGAGGTGCGGTAACGGCCCTAAAAGCCCTCATCCGGTGGCGGGCAGGATCTGCCGGACCCGCTGAGCCGCACCGGTTGGCAGAGCGATCTCCTTCGTCACCCCGTGGGAGGCGGCCCTGGTGGCCGCCTCCCACCGCGAACTCCTAACTGCCGGCCGAGTTGTACGCCTGAGCCGTCACCCTGACCTGTCGGGCGAGACCCGGCCGTGCGGGCCAGGAGATCCGCACCTGACGCGTCTCTCCCGGCAGGAGCCAGAAGTAGTTGTCGTCGTAGCGGGCGGGCAGAACCCGGTCACCGTGCTGGTCGTGCACGGCCAGCCGGACCAGCGCGGCCACGGTGCGACCCTGGTTGCGGACCGTCGTGGTGACCGTGCACCGGCCGTCGACGACGCGTACGACACCGGTCGACGTGGAGAGCCGGGTGCTCGGCAGGTCGTTGAGCGCCCGCATCTGCTCGGCCTGGTCGTACCGCCAGTAGGTGTTCTCCGCCAGCAGCCGGTCGCGGTTGTCCCGCAGCTCCAGCCGGACCAGGTGCAGCCCACCGCCCTCGGGCGCGGCGAGCGGGAACGCGGCCGTCGTCGACGAGCGGGCGACGTCCACCCGCTGACGCTGGGGCGTGCCCAGGGACCGGCCGCTCAGGTCGTAGCGGCGGGCGGTGACGGTGGCGCCGCTGAGCGCCGTGGTGGTGTGGTTGACCGCCCGCACCTGCCAGGTGCCCGGATCGGCCTGGACGTGCAGCGGCTCGCAGCCCTTGCGGGCTCCGTAGTAGGCGCCGTTCACGTCCAGGTCGTAGTCGTAGGTCTGCCAGACCGTGCTGTGCCAGGCGGGGTGCGACATCCACAGCAGCAGGCCGGTGGCGTCCTGCCACAGGTTGGCGTTCCACGCCTCGAACATGGCGCGGTGGCTCTCGTAGTTGACGAACTGGGCCCGCACGGCGAACTCGTCGAGCGAGTCGGACTCGCCGAGCCGCGCGTCGATCGCGGCCTGGTACGTGCCGACGCGCTGGTTGCCGATCGTCGACCAGTCGTGGTAGTTCCACACCTCGCCGATCGGCCATGCCGGTGCGTCGCCGACGAGGTTGCGCATGCTCTCCACGACCGGGATCACCGGCATGCCGATCTCGGTGTGGAAACCGAAGGCACCGGTGTCGTACGTGTTTTTGTTGTTGTACGTCCCCGGCTCCACCCAGTGGTACGGGCCGTGGCCGCTGACGATGCCGCCGGCGGAGTTGGGGATGTAGAGGATCTCCGGGTGCTCGGTGGCGGCCGCGTGCTTGAGCCCGGCGTCGACGATCGGCGGCGGGTCGCCCTCGTTGGCGCCGCACCAGACCACGATGCTCGGGTGGTGGCGGAACCGCCGGATGGTGTCGGCGGCGATGTCCACGTAGCCGGGTGGGTTGGGCAGGAACTGCCCTGCCTGCCAGAAGTCGTTCCACACCAGGATGCCCTGCTCGTCGCAGGCCTGGTAGAGCTCCTCGCGGTTGCTGCTGCCGAGCCAGTTGCGGATCATCGTGAAGTTCATGTCGCGGTGCATCTCGACCGTGTCGGCCAGCCGGTCGGGCAGCACCCGACGCAGCAGCTCGTCCCAACCCCAGTTGCCGCCCCGGGCGAACACCGGCACCCCGTTCACGCTGATCTTGAGCTGGGTGACAGCGTTGCTGACCGCCTTCACGTCGGTCCACCGCTGCCCGTCGTCGGAGACCTGGATGACGAAGTCGCGGGCGTACGCCTGCTCCCAGACGATCGTGACCTGGTCGAAGCTGACCGGTGCACCGAGGTCGACCTGAATCCACTGGTTGTCCTCGAACTTCGAGGACCATCGGGTACGCGGGTTGCCGTCGACGGCCCGGTCCGGGCCGTTCGAGTCGCTGTCGGAGGACGACGCCGTGGCCGTTGCGCCCAGGGCCAGGTCAACGTCCGGCTCGGCCTGTCGCTGCACGGAGAGCGCCCACATGGAGACGCCCCACGAGGTCACCCGGGCGCCGGTCTGGATGCGCAGGTGCTGGGCGGTCCGGGTGGGGAAGGTCTCGACCTGCGTGGCCCGGCTGCCGAGCGGCGTCTCGTTGCTGACCGACGTCACGTCGGTCCAGGAGTCCCCGTCGGCGGACACCTGGACGCGGTAGTCCAACGCGTACGCCTGCTCCCAGACGATCGTGACCCGGTCGAAGTCGACAGCCGCGCCGAGGTCGACCGCGATCCACTGGTTGTCCTCCGACCTGGAGGCCCAGCGGGTCGCCCGGTCGCCGTCGACGGCCCTGCCCGCCACGTTGGTGTCGTTCTCCGCCGACGACGCCGTCGCGTCCCGGTGCAGGGCGAGGTCCGGCCCGGTGCCGTCGGCCACCGACAGCGAGAACATCGAGATGCCCCAGCCGGTGGCGCGCTGACCGGCCTGGATACGCACGTGCCGCGCGTGCTGCCGGTCGAACGTGACCGTCTGGGTGGCGGCGCCGTCGACGAACTCCAGCGCCGGCGCGGCGGGCGGTGAGATCACGACCGGCTGGTGCCAGTCGTAGCCGAACTCGCGGACGCCGAAGCGGAGCTTCCGCTGGTCGCTGACCGAGCGGCGGACGGTCGCCGTGACCGTGAGGTCGTACAGGTCGGGGTCGCCGTAGCCGTTGGGCCACCAGAGCCGGGGTTTACGCAGTCGCAGCGCACCGAAGCGCTCCGGCGCGAAGGTGACCGTGGTGTCCCCGCCCGCCGGCACGGTCACCGTCGACTCGACGCGTACCTTGTCGAACTCCGCCCGCACGGTGACCGTGGTGGGGGTGTCGGCCGCGTTGCGCACCGGCACCCTGATGGTGACCTCGGCGGTGTCCGTTCCCGGCAGGTCGGGCAGCGTGGTCATGACGTGCGGGTCGCCGACGACCACGGCACCGGTGCTGCGCAGCCGGACGTGGTCCCACAGGCCCGTGACGCGGTCCCGGACTGCGGGCATCCAGTCCCATCCGGACACCGCCAGGTAGGTCGGCGCGTCCAGGTAGTGGTGGGCGGACTGGAGGAAGGTCCGGCCGTCGGGGCCCTTGTCACCGGGGGTGCCCGGGTGCGGCATCGGGGTGACCCGGACGGCGAGGACGTGCTCGCCGCGGCGGCCGGCCAGGGCGTCGGTGATGTCGAAGTCCGCCCGGGCGAACGGGTGCGCGACGCTGCCGACCTGCACACCGTTGACCCACGCCGTGGCCTCGTGGTTGATGCCGTCGAACTCGAGCCAGATCCGGCGACCGGCCGAGGTGTCCAGGTCGCGCGGCAGGCGCAGCGCGCGCCGGTACCACCACGTGTGCCGGGACAGCGCCTCCGGGATGCGCATGTTGTTGAAGCCGGAGACGGGGTCGGGCAGGTGGCCCTGGTCGACCAGGGTGCCCAGCACGGTGCCGGGCACGGTCGCGGGCAGCCAGGACCGGACGTCGACGCCGGGGCTGGACAGCGCGGCGCCGTCGGCGGTGCCCGCGAAGTCGTCCATCGTCAACGACCAGCCGGACTCCAGCGGCACCGTGCCGTCGGCTGCCACCGTGAGTTCGGGCGCCGAGCCGGTGTTGCCACCTTCCCAACTGGTCCACCCCTCGGCCTTCGGCCGGCCCGCCAGGGGGACGCCGTAGACCTGGAAGCCGTTGAGGCCCACCGGGTTGCCGTTCGAGCGCCGGGTCGACGTCATCCGGATCCAGCGTGCGGTGACCGGCTCGGGCAGCTTGATGGCCTGGACGCCGCCCTGGCCCTCGCTGGTCTCGTACACCGGCCGCCAGTCCCGGCCGTCGGCGGAGACCTCGATCCGGTACGCCGTCGCGGCGCTGGAGAGGATCTCGTCGCCGTCGGTGTCGGTGTAGTTGCCGTCGAACGGCCCGTCGGCGAGCGTGGCCTCGAAGACCAGGGTGACCGCCTCGATCCGGCACGGCGCCTGCAGGTCGACGGAGATCCACTGCGGATCGCCGGCGGCAGCACGCCATCCGCTGCCCCGCACGCCGACCTGCGGCAGACCGTCCACGGCGAACGTGCCGGGCGTCGGCGCGTAGTCCGTCGAGGAGACCGTCACCGGGCGGTACAGGGCGAGGTCGGTGGCCGTCGGCGTCGCGGGCGCGGCGGACGCGAGGGCGTCCGGCAGCACCGCGGTGACCCCGACCGACGCGAGCAGCGTGGTTCCGGCGGAGAGGAACGTGCGCCGCGACATGGGCGATAGCTCGGACATCTTGCCTCCAGACATGACAACGTTGTCGGATCGGATCCAAGACAACGTTGTCAGATCGTGGCGGCATGTTTCACGAGAGTCAAGACCCCGAGTCCATCGTGATTCCGCGAACACGGTGCGCAGTTGGTCCACTTCCGACGGCAGGTCACAGTCGGGCCGCTGAGGTGACTCCGGCTACGTCCGGGAGCCCTCCAGAGCGCCCTGGCCTGCGGGGCGGCAGGGGTTGGCGCGCTGCCTTTGGAGCTGATGTCGTAAACGATTCAGACCGGCTCGCTGACGCCTCCCGCCCGGAGCCCGCAGCCCGCACTCGCGCCCGGAGCCGCAGCCCGGAGCCCCGCAGCCTGCGACGCGGTCCGTGATGTCGTGAACGACTCAGCTCCAAAGGCACCGACCAGCACATCCCACCGATGCGACACCGACGCGGATCAGTCAGGGCAGACACAGATCCATCAGTGGAAAGAGGGTGCGGGCGGCAGGTCGCCGCCCGCACCCGAGGGCATCACTCCGGGTACGAGGGCCCCGGCTCGGTACGCAGCATCCGCTTGAGCATGCGGTTCGCCGCCCGCATGTCGTCGCTGATCAATTGGGTCCGCACAGTCCCCTTGCCGGTCAGCTTGCCACCCACCTCGAACACCGCCGTCTCGCCCGGCAGCGGCACCGCCTGGCATCCGGTGTACGTCTCGGAGGGAAGGCGGCCGTCCAGCAGGTAGGCGTACACCGGGTCGTCCACACACGTCGTGTAGTACGGGAAGACACCGTGGCTACCCTCGTTGTCGACGCTGATCATCGACGCGCCGGGAAGCTTCTTCGACGCCGTCAGCGCGCCCTCGTACGCCGTCGCGACGTCGAGTTCGTCCTGCAGCATCAGCACCTTGGGGAACGTCTTCCGGTCGAACGTCGGCATCTGGTTGCTCGTCGGCCAGTACGCACAGGCCGGCGGGTTCTGCAGGTACGGGGCCACCAGCGGGGCGTCGCGGGTCAGTCGCCGGCTGAAGGCGTTCCAGTACGCGACGCTGTCGTTCCACTGCCCGTCCTGGCAGCGGATCACCTCGAAGACGTAGTCGATGTCGTACGTGTACTCACCCGCACCCTGGGCCAGGGTGAACTGGTCACGTTGGGCCTTCAACGCCGCCTCGGCGTTGACCCGCGACCGCTGGATGTACGCCCGGTCGTCGGCGGTGATCCCCGGCGCGGCGAGCAGCTTCGTGGTGGCCGCCGCGAGGATCTGCTCCGGCGTCCAGCCGTTCCACTCCTCGTAGTACTGGATCACCGTGTTGACCGCCGCCGCCGCGGTCGGGTAGTTCTGCGTGTCGTAGAGGGCGCCGAGGATGAACCAGCCGAACATGAACGGCCCCATCCCGACCCGGGTGCCGCCGGCCCGCTCGAACATCTGCCGGATCGCCATCGGGTCGGTGCCCCGACCGTACAGATCGTCGTGCCGGGCCATGTACGGCAGAAGCTGCTCCTGGAACGCCCGGTCACGGGTGAACGGCTGCAGGTCCCAGGTCTCCTGCAGCGTCGGCGAGCCGACCGCGGCCACCGAGTCGAGCACCATCCGGCCGGTGCGGCTCCCGAACGTGGCGGCGTACCAGGTGCCCAGCCAGGTTCCGTACGAGTAGCCCAGGTAGTTCAGCTTCCGCTCACCCAGCAGCACCCGGATGAAGTCCATGTCGTACGCGGTCTGCTCGGTGGTGATGTACTTCGTCAGCTCGGTGTTGCGGCAACCGGCCACATTGGCCCGGGTGATCAGGTCGTTGGTCACGTCGGTGTCCCGGTAGGTGACCGTGCAGAGCAGCGGCGTGCTCTGGCCGACGCCGCGCGGGTCGAAGCCGATCACGTCGTAGTGCTCGGCGAGCTCGGGCGCGGATAGCGCCACGTACGGTGCCAGCGACAGGCCACTGCCGCCCGGGCCACCCGGGTTGACCAGCAGGACACCCTTGCGGTCCTCGCCGGAGGCGATGGTACGGCTGATGCGGACCTGGATCGTCCTGCCGTCACCGGGGTTGTGCCAGTCGCGCGGCACGGTCACCGTCGCGCAGGACAGCCGCAGCTTCGCCTCGTCCTCGGCGCTGGTGTCGGGCAGCCCGCACGGCTCCCAGGTCGGCCGCTGGGCGGTGAGGGAGCCGGCCAGGGCGGCGGTGTCGGGCTCGGCAGCCGTGGCAGCAGCAGCCGTGGACACGGCCGTACCGCTGCTCAGGACGGCAGCGGCCAGGGCCGTGGCGAGGATGGCGGCCGGCCGGCGCGCGCGGCGCAGGCCGGTCGAGGGGTGAGGCATCGTCCCGTCCTCTCATGGAGCAGATGATCGAATGGCCTCCACCCTGGCCCAGGTGTGTTTCGGTGCTTCGATCCCGCCCTGACGAAGACCGGCCATGGCGTGATCTCGCCAGTCACAACCAGCCACGCCGGCTGGCCTGCACGCCGAGCTGGAACCGGCTGCGCGCGCCGAGCAGCTCCTGCAACCGGCTGACCCGACGGTGCACGGTGCGTTTGCTGATGCCGAGGTCGCGGGCGATGGACTCGTCGGTGAGGCCCGCGGTGAGCAGCGCGAGCAGCCGCTGTGTTTCGGCGGAGGGCTCGTCATCGGGCTGGGCGGCGTCGGCGGTGGCGTGGATCGGCGCACCGAGCCGCCAGAACACCTCGAACAGCTCCGAGAGCCCGTCCAACAGGCGGGACCGGTGCACGAGCACCGCGTCGGCGTCGTCCCCGCTGCCGCGCGGCAGGATGATGAGGCCACGGTCGGCGTCGGTCAGCATCATCTTCAGCGGAAGTTCGGGGAAGACGCGGGCCTGCTCGCCCGCCGCGACGGCGGCGCGCACCGCGGCCAGCATCGCCTCGTCGTGCAGCAACTCCCCCTCGTAGACGCACCGGTAGCGCAGGCCGCGCCGCAGCGCGTCGTACTGGACCTCCTCCGGCACCCGTGTGGTGTCGCGCAGGTACGGCCCGCGCTCCAGCCCTCGTACCTGCGTGCGGGCGCCGGCCTGCAACTGGCGAAACAGCTCCCGGGCGGCCTGCTTGCCCTCGATGACCTCGACGAACGCCGCACCGGTGCCGTGGACCGCGGTGTACAGCCCGGACAGTGTCTCCGCCGTGGCGCGGGCCCGGGCGGCCTCCATCTCCCGCTGCGCCGCCCAGCTCTCCAGCGCGGTGCGCGGCGGGCGGACGTGCAGGACACCGGCGGCGTCGCGGTGCACCGCCCCGCTCTTGACCAGCCCGGCGAGTGCCCGGGTGGCCTGCGGTGGCGCGGTGGACAGGAACTCCCGCTGCGCTACGGGAGCGACCGTCAGCAGCTCGCGGTAGACGTCCGCGACATCCGACGCGAGTGGGAGCGATCCCAGCTCAGGGACTGGGGGTACGCCGGAGGGGTCGGTCGGCATGCCGGCGATCGTACAAGCGCCCGGGCGGACGGCCGAAGGCGCCGGCTACGGCCCGATAGACGGTTGTGAAGGCCGGCGTCGCCCAGCATGATCGTTCTGTGGCGCGGTGGGCACCGGGTCGCCGGGAGAGTCGGGCAGCCCACTCGGGGTACTGCTGTGGTGACGACCCAGTGAGGAGGTGACGGGCCGATCTCATGCAAGGGGAGCTGCAACGCCTCGTCGACGCACTCGCCGCGTACACGGGCCGCCCGGCGCTGATTGAGGACCGGCGTCAGCGGGTGGTGGTCTACAGCGAGCACACCGGGTTGATGGACGACGTGCGCAAGGCGTCCATCCTGCGCCGGCAGAACACCCCGGAGGTGATGGCGTGGTTCCGGGACCTCGGCATCATGGACGCCCGTACCGTGGTGCGCACGCAGGCGTCGCGAGAGCTCGACCTGCTGCCTCGGGTCTGTGTGCCGATCCGTCACCAGGACCTGCTGCTGGGGTTCGTGTGGTTCATCGACCCGGACGGCACGATGGCCGACGCGGACATCACCGCCACCGGCCTGATGAGCGAGCTGTCGCTGGCGCTGTACCGGGAGAACCTCCTCGGTGAGCTGGCGTCCCAACGGGAAACCGAGGCGGCGCGGACCCTGCTCTCCGACAGCGACGCCAGCCGGGACCAGTCGCTGCGGACCCTGCGCGAGACCGGCCTGATCGCCGGGGATGGGCCGGCCACCGCGCTTGTCGCGCAGATGGTGCCGCCGCACGGCGAGCCGCCCGACGAGGTTGCCCGGCTGGCGCTGGAGCAGGCGCTGGTCACCACCCGGCGGTGGATCGGCACCCGGGAGGCGCTGCACCTGGTCCGCGACGACCACGGGGTGCTGCTGCTCTGCGGCGAGCGCGGTGCCGGGCGCCACTCCCCCGAGGTCGTCGCGAAGCTGCTCGACGACAACCTGCGGCAGGCGACCCGCGGGCTCGGCTCCGTGGCGCGCGTCGTGGTCGGGGTCGGTCAGCCGCGGCCCCGGCTGACCGAGGCGATCGCGTCGTACGGGGAGGCGCTGCAGTCGGCCCGGGTGGGCGTGCGGTTGCCGGCGCTCGGACCGGTGGTGTCGTGGGCTGGGCTGGGCATCTACCGGGTGCTGTCGCGGATGGAGGGTCGGAACCTGGACATCGCCGACGTGCACCCCGGGCTTGAACGGTTGCTGCGGGAGCAGCCGAACCCGGTGTTGCTGCAGACCCTGGAGCGCTATCTGGATCTGGCCGGCAACGCGCACGCCACGGCCGAGCAGCTGCGCCTGCACCGCACCACCCTCTACTACCGGCTGCAGCGGATCGAGGAGCTGGCCGACACCGACCTGAAGAACGGAAACGAGCGGCTCTGTCTGCACCTGGCGCTGAAGCTGGGCCGGTTGACCGGCGCGTACCGACCGCTGGAGTGACACCGGTGGGCGGGGCTACCGTCCCGCCCACCGGGTCCCCGGCTACAGGCCCGCGGCCACGGCCGCCGAGCGGCCACCGACGATCGGTAGCTCGATCCGGCTGCGGTCGAAGTGGACGGTGATGTCGGCCTGGTTCTGCTTCGCCCGGCTGCTGTAGCCGGAGTACGAGCCGAGTAGCACCACGCCGACCTGGTTGCCGGCCGCGAAGACGTAGTCCTCGGGGAGCAGCGGCACGTCGACGGAGTTCTTCCTGCCCGGCACCAGCGGCGTCGTCACGGACGGCGACTTCAGGTTGAGGCCGTCCAGGATGCCCTTGGTCACCAGCTCCTGCGGATCGGTGGCGACGGTCTTCTCGGTCTGCCGGTAGCAGGCGTCCTCGGTGCGTCCGCCCCAGGTGGCCGATTCACCCCAGCAGTCCTCGGTGGTCAGCGTCCGGATGCCGTCGCCGGAGGTGCTGAACCGCGGCCGGGTGCCGTAGTCGACCAGCAGGCCGGCGAAGCTGGTGTCCTCGCCGTTCACCGATGCGTTGATCTTGACGATCGGGGTGCCGGAGATGTGCAGCGGCTGGCGCAGCGGTTGGGAGAGGAAGACCAGGCGGTTCTCCGTGTTCGCCGCCGGGTCCGACGGGTGCCGGATCGCGTTGGTCTGGCTCATCGACGGGGTGTCCTGGAACGTCCGGGACGCCTTACCCGGCTGCGGGCGGACCGACAGCCCGCCGGCCGCCCCCTCGTCGCCGGGGCGCAGGAACACCTGGGTGCTCCGGGCGGCCGGGACCGGCCAGGTGCGGTGGGTCTCCCAGACGTCCGGAGCCCGTTCGATGTCGGCCATCGGCTCGGCCATGATGCCGTTCTGCACCCCGTGCAGCCAGAAGTCGAACCACCGGTGCAGGGTGTCCACCCACTCGCCCCGGCGGAAGTCGAACGGGTCGATGTGACCGGTGCCGGTCAGCCAGAGCTTGCGGGGCACGTTCTCCTCGGCCAACGCGTCCCACCACTTGCTGAAGTGGTCCGCGCGGACGTTGTTGTCGTTGATGCCGTGGACGACGAACACGCTCGCCCGCACCCGGTCCGCGTGCGGGACGTAGTCCCGCTCGGCCCAGAAGGCGTTGTAGTCGCCGGTGGCGTCGTCGCTGTCGACGCCGAGCTGGGCCCGCACCGGCGCACAGTGCTCCCGCCGGTCCGGGTTGGTGACCGTGTTGGAGAGGCTGCCGGAGTAGTTGTTCGCCCGGGTGACCAGGCCGTTGCTGCGCGAGTAGTCGTACCAGCTGGAGATCGCCGAGATCGGCACGATGGTGGTGAGCCCGCGCACGCCGCTGGCAGCGGCCGCGTTGGCCAGCGTCCCGTCGTACGACTTGCCGATCATGCCGGTCCTGCCGTTGTGCCAGTCGGCGACGACCCGCTTGCCGGCCGCGTCGGTGCCGGCCCGACGACCGTTGAGCCAGTCGATCGCGGTCGGCGCGCTGATGTTGTCGGCGCGACCACCGGTGACCGGACAGCCGGTCGCGTTGTTGGTGCCGATCATGTCGAGCAGGACCACGGCGTAGCCGCGCGGGACGAAGTAGTTGTCGTAGAAGAGCGGCCACTGGTCGTTGAGGCCGTCGCCGTCGACGTCAGCTTTGCACTCGCTCTCGTTGCCCCGGCACACGGTGGAGTAGTAGGGGCTGGCATCCATGATCACCGGCACCCGCAGACCGGCCTGGCTGGCCTTGGGCCGGATGATGTCCATCGCCACGACGTCGCGGGCGCCGTCGCCGTCGGTGTCGACGTCGGAGGTGACGAATACCCGCTCGCGGATCGCGTCGGCATACCCGAACACCGGCTGGGTGACTCCGTGCTGAATGACCGGCCTGACCCGGCCCGCCGTCGGGTTCGCTGTCGCGGTTGCCGCCGGCAGGCCGACGGCGATGGCCGCAACGACCACCACCGACGCTCGCCACCAGCTCCTTGTGGTTCGCATCGTGTTCCTCCCCATCTCCGGCACCGGCCGTGACCCGGTCGTCCCGGGCGAGGACGACGTGCCGGCGGTGCGGCAGTTCCTCGCACCCTAGAAACCGATTCACGGATGGTCATCGGACAGATGCGGGAGGTGATCGGCGTCCGGTCCTACGTCTGTCGCATCTCGACAGGCGTAGGACGGGACAGCGGGTGATTCCAACAGGTGCCCGATGACGCGCCGGCCGCCCGGCCATAGGTTCGCCGCACCACCTCCGCCGGTCGACCCGACCGTCACCCAGCGTCACCGGCGGAGCCCATCGGCGGCATCGGAGACGAGCGCGTCAACCGGTTGACGGGCGACGGGAAGGGCGGGATGTGCGGTTCTCGGGCCCAGCCGTGATCCCGCGGTTCATCGGGCGGTTCCTGGTGCCGGCGGCGTTCGCGGCGCTCTTCGCCGCACCACTGTGGTTCATGGTGGTCGGCTCGCTACGACCCGCCGGCCTGCCCCCGCCCCGCACCGTCGAGGTACTCCCGCCCGAGCCGACCATGGCCGCGTACGCCCGGCTGCCTGAGCTGATCCCGCTGTTCCGGTACCTGGCCAACTCGGCGCTGGTCGTCGCGGTCGCCGTGCCGCTGACCGTCGTCGTCGCCTCACTGACCGGCTTCGGGCTGCGGCTGTTGACGCCGGTGGCCCGCCGCCGGGCGGTCCTGGGCCTGCTGGCGGTGCTCATGGTGCCGGTCACCGCGGTGTGGGCCACCCGGTTCGAGCTGTTCCGGCTGGCCGGCGTGGTCGACACGTACGTCCCGTTGCTGGCCCCGGCGCTGCTCGCCGGCAGCCCTTTCCTGGTGCTGCTCTACGCGTGGAGCTTCGGCGGCGTGCCGGACACCCAGCTCGGGGCGGCCCGGCTGGAGGGCGCCGGATGGTTGACGATCTGGCGCCGGGTGGCGCTGCCGCAAGTGCGCCCGGCGACGCTGGCCGTCGGCGTGCTCGCCTTCACGCTGCACTGGTCCAACCTGATCGACCCGCTGCTCTACCTGCAGAGCGGTGACCGCTACACCTACCCGCTCGGCCTGCAGTTCCTGCGGCTGCTGAACCCGACGGACTGGCCGCTGCTGATGGCCGCCTGCGTCGTCGCGACAGCGCCGTGCGTGGTGGTGTTCCTGCTCGCCCAGCGAATCCTGCTCAACGACGATCCGCTGGCGGCACTGAGATCTGGAGGTCGTAGGTGAGCACGTTCCGCGCTCGACGATGGGGTGCCCTGATCACCGCCGCGCTGCTGCTCGGCTACGCGGCCGGCTGCGGCGCCGGCGACGGCGCGCCCGACCGGCCAGGAATCACCGTCGTGCTCTTCGGTGACGCGGAGGAGATCGCCGGCTACCGCAGCCTGGTCACCGCCTTCGAGCAGGCCCACCCGGACGTGTCCGTCAACCTCTCTCCCGTCGCCACCCAGGATGACCTGATGGCCCGGCTGACCACCTCGTTCGCCGGCGGGCAGCCACCCGACGTGTTCCTGCTCAACTACCGCCGCTACGGCCAGTTCGCCGCCCAGCAGGCGATCGAGCCGGCGCAGGCGTACCTCGACCGCAGCGAGGCGCTGAACGAAAGCGACTTCTCCCCGCGAGCACTGGACGCCTTCCGGTTCGACGGCAAGACGTTGACCTGCCTGCCGCAGAACATGTCGTCCCTGGTCGTCTACTACAACGCCGACCTGTTCGCGGCGGCCGGCGTGCCACTGCCGAAGGCCGGCTGGACCTGGGACGACTTCCTGGCCGCCGGGCGGGCCCTGACCGGCGACGGGAGGTACGGCGTGGGCGTGGAGCCGTCCCTGCCGCGGCTCGCCCCGTTCGTCTGGTCCAACCGGGGTGAGCTGGTCGACCACCCGGACAAGCCGACCACCCTGACCCTCACCGGCGACCCGGCCACCCGCGCCGCCGTCGACTGGTTCCTCGACCTGCAACTGAAGCACCACGTCGTGCCCCCGGACGCCGAGGAGCAGAGCGAGTCGAGTGAGGCCCGGTTCCTGCGCGGCACGCTCGGCATGTACCTCAACAGCCGGGTCGCCGTGCCGACGCTGCGCACGATCGACGGCTTCACCTGGGACGCGGCGCCGCTGCCGGTCGCGCCGGGCGGCGTACCCGCGTCGATCCTGCACAGCGACGCCTACTGCATGAGCGCCGGCCTGCCCGACCACGACCAGGCCTGGCGGTTCATCGAGTTCGCGATGGGCGGGCAGGGCCAACGGATCCTCGCCGCGTCGGGCCGCACGGTGCCGTCCCGGCTCGACGTGGCCAACTCCCCCGACTTCCTCGACCCGCAGAAGCCGCCCCGGTCGTCGCGGGTCTACCTCGACGCCGAGCCGCACCTGCGTGCCACCCCGCGCACCGGCACCTGGTCGCGGGTGGAGCGCGAGGCCGGCGGCCTGCTCGAGGAGGTCTTCTACGGCCGGATCGGACGCGAGGAGGGGCTGCGACAACTGGAGGAGAAGCTCCGGCCGCTCTTCGCGCTCCCGGTGGGCGCCGGTGGCTGAGCGGGGCGTGATCCGGCTCGAATCGCTGACCAAGTCGTACGGGAAGGTCGTCGCCCTCGACGGCGTCGACCTGGCGGTGGGCGCCGGCGAGATGGTCACCCTGGTCGGCCCGTCCGGCTCCGGCAAGTCGACGATCCTGCGGCTGATCGCCGGCCTGGACCGGCCGGACCGTGGTCGCGTCGTCGTCGACGGGCAGGACGTGGCCCGGGTGCCACCGCACCGCCGCGCGGTGGCGATGGTCTTCCAGGACTACGCGCTCTACCCCCACCTCACCGTCCGCGGCAACCTGCTGTTCGGGCTGCGGGTCCGCCGCGTCCGGCGCGCGGAGGCCGAAGAGCGGGCCCGGGCGGCGGCCGACCGGCTCGGCATCGCGGACCTGCTCGACCGCTACCCCGACGAGACCTCCGGCGGGCAGCGCCAGCGCATCGCCCTCGCCCGCGCGCTGCTGCGCGAGCCGACCGTCTACCTGCTCGACGAGCCGCTGGCCAGCCTGGACGCGCCGCTGCGCTTCGCCACCCGCGCCGACCTGCTCACCCTGCACCGGGAGCTGGGCACCACCACCATCCACGTCACCCACGACCAGGCCGAGGCGATGACGCTCGGCGACCGGGTCGTCGTCCTCGACCACGGTCGGGTCCGCCAGATCGGCCCGCCGCAGAAGGTCTACGACGAACCCGCGGACACCTTCGTGGCCGGCTTCCTGGGCAGCCCGCCGATGAACCTGGTGCCCGGCGGCGGCGTGCTGGGCGGCGCCACCCACCTGACCCTCGGCGTACGCCCGGAGGATCTGAGCCTCGACCCCGACGGGCCGGTGGCGGCGACCGTGGAGGCGGTGGAGGCGCTCGGCAGCGAGGCCATCCTGCTGACCCGCTGCGACGACGGCACGCGGTTGACCGTCCGCACCGGCCCCCGCCCCGGCGTGTGGCCGGGCGACCAGGTACGACTGCGCGCCGACCCGGGTCGGATCCACCGCTTCGACGCCGACACCGGGCGACGTCGGTGAGCACCGGCCGGGCCAGCCGACCGCTGACCGCGTGGGCGTTCCTCGCGCCGTACGCGGTGGCGGTCGCGCTGCTGATCGCGCTGCCCGCCCTGCTCAACCTCGGCTACGCGTTCACCGACCACACCGGGCTGACCCGGGACCCGCGCTTCACCGGCCTCGCCAACGTCCGCCGGCTGCTCGCCGACGACTTCCTCGTCGACAGCGTCCGAGCCTCCGCGGTCCACGTGGCGCTGGCCGTACCGCTGCGGTTGCTGGCCGCCATCGGGCTCGGGCTGCTGCTGGCCGCGCCCCGCCCCGGCGGCCGCTGGTTCCGGGTCGCGGTCTACCTGCCGACCGTCGTACCCGACGTGGCCCTGGCGGTGCTCTTCCTGTGGGTGCTCAACCCGCTCTACGGCCCGCTCAACCAACTGCTCGGGCTCGTCGGCCACCCGGGCATGAACTGGCTCGCCGAGCCCGGCTCCGCACGGGTGGCGGTGGCGCTGATGCTCGCGTTCCCGATCGGTGAGGGTTTCATCGTCGTGCTCGCCGCCCGCCGGATGCTCGACGGCCGGCTGTACGAGGCGGCGGCGCTGGAGGGCTGCGGCCCGTTCGGCCAGTTGCGCCGGCTCACGCTGCCGCTGCTCGCGCCGGTGCTGGTGCTGCTCGCCGTCCGCGACACGATCCTCACCCTGCAGGTCAACTTCGTGCCGGCGTACGTCCTCACCGACGGCCGGCCGGCGAACGCCACGCTCTACCTGCCGGTCTACATCTTCGACCAGGTCTTCGAGTTCTCCGGCTTCGCCTACGGAGCCATGATCACGAGCGTCCTCATGGTGGTCACCGGGGTCATCATCACCGCGCTGCTGCTGATGGTCCGACGCTGGCGGGTGCTGCGCTGAGCGTGACATCCTGCTGCGGTGAGACTCCGGATGTTCGCCGTCGTCGTCACCGTTCCGCTGCTCGTCGCCTGCGGCGGCACGGACGCCGCGCGGCCCACCGACCGGGGAGCGGGGATGCTCGCGAACCTGCCCAGCTGCGACCGGGTGCCGCTGGACGCCGACGCCGAGGTCGACACCCGGGTCACCGGCCTGCTGCTGCCCGACGGCGCACGGGTCACCTCGGTGGTCGAGCAGGGCGCCCTGACCACGGTCGCGGCCACCATCCGGATGACCCCGCTGGACGTCCGCGCCCACTACGAGAGCCGTGGCGACATCGACCTGCTGCGCGCCGAGGACGAGGTGTTCGAGGCCGAGGTGCTGATGCGGGCACAGGAACGACGGACGTATCTGCGGGCCACCGCGCTCTGCGCGGACGGGACGACGCTGACCGCGGTGGTCGGGCCGGACTCGGACGAGGCCGGCCTGCCCGAGTTCCAGAGCAACTGACCACCGAACCGGCTCGACAGATGTCCTAATCAGGCAGGTCGAATCGCAACAGATGCTCGGTGACGTCGGTCACTCCACTGTCTAGCGTGCGCACTGGACCACTTTCCGGTCGCCATGGCGCGTGGACAGGGAGACTGCATGAGACTCACGCTCGCCCGAAGGTACCGCGGCCTCGCGATGACAACGAGTCTGGGGCTGGTCGTCGCGCTCGCTCTGACCGCCTCGTCCGCGCCACGGCCGGTGCAGGAGTCGCTGGCCACCAACTCGCCCACCGGCCCGATGGAAATCCCCGACGAGTGGATGACCGCCCAGCGGATGAGCGACGGCAGCCGGGACCTCTCGGTGGCCAAGTACGCGAAGGCCCGCGGCGAGGCCCACGATCTCAACCTGCGCACCCGCCTCCTCTACCGCGACCTGGCGCAGCGGAAGTGGAACTTCTTCGGGCCAAGCAACATCGGCGGCCGGGTCGTGGACATCGCCGTCGACCCGAAGGTCCCCGACCAGATCTTCATCGCCGCCGCCTCCGGCGGCGTCTGGAAGTCCGACGACGCCGGCGCCACGTTCGAGACGGCCTGGCCGGACAACTGGACGCAGAGCATGGGCGCGGTCGCGATGACCAGCGACGGCGTCCTCTTCGCCGGCACCGGCGAGGCCCAGCCGGGTGGCGGCTCGATCACCTTCGGCGGCGACGGCATCTACCGCTCGAAGGACCGAGGCAAGACCTGGCGGCACGTCGGCCTGAAGGACAGCCACGCCATCGGCCGCTTCGCCATCGACCCGAGCAACGAGGACCGGATCTTCGCCGCCGCCAGCGGCAACCTCTTCGTACCGGGTGGCCAGCGCGGCGTCTACCTCTCCGAGAACGGTGGGACCAGCTGGAGGCAGGTGCTCGCGCCGCCGAACGCCACCACCGGCGCCACCGAGGTCGTCATCGACCCGAGCAACCCGCGCCGCATGTACGCGGCCATGTGGGACCACCTGCGCGAACCGCATCAGCGCACCTACGGCGGGCCCGGCTCCAGCCTCTGGCGCTCCGACGACGCCGGCCGCACCTGGTCGCGGATGACCAACGGCCTGCCCACCGACGCCGACCAGGGCCGCTGGGGCATCGCGGTCGCCCCGGACAACCCCCAGCGGCTGTACGCGTACGTCGGCACCGCACTCGGCCCGTTCCGCGCCTTCTACCGCTCCGACGACGGCGGCGACAGCTGGACGCAGACCCCGGTCACCGCCGGTCAGGCATCCCAGTCCACGTTCAGCTGGTGGTTCGGCAAGCTCTTCGTCGACCCCGGCAACGCCGACCACGTCTTCCTCACCGGGGTCAACCTGATGCGCTCGACGAACGGCGCGCAGAGCTTCTCGTCGGTGAGCGGCGTGCACGCCGATCAGCACGCGATGCGCTGGGACCCCAAGGTGCCCGGCCGGGTCTACCTGGGCAACGACGGCGGCCTCTACCGCTCCGAGGCGAACGGCGCGAGCGGCTGGGTCAAGGCGACCTACGAGCCGTACACCCAGTTCTACACGGTGGACGTGGCGCAGACCGATCCGGTGCTGAAGGTCGGTGGCGCGCAGGACAACGGCTGCAACCGCGGCTACAACGGCGTCGGCGGCCCGTGGAACGCCATCGGCTGCGGTGACGGCCTCCAGGTGGTCATCCACCCGGAAGCCTCGAACATCGTCTTCGGGTGCAGCCAGTACGGCTCCTGCTACCGGTCGGAGAACTCCGGCGGCACCCCCCGCCAGACCATCGGCACCGGCCAGACGACCTCGGAGCGCCGCAACTGGCTGACCCCGCTGCAGTTCGACCCGAGCGACCCGAACGTCATGTACTACGCCGGGAACATCCTCAACCGCTCGACGGACAACGGCCGCACCTGGACGCCGATCAGCCCGGACCTCACCGGCGGCGGCCCCAACGACCCGAACGGCTACCCGTGGGGCACGATCACCACCGTCGCCGCCGCGCCCACCGACGGCAACAAGCTCTACGTCGGCACCGACGACGGGAGGCTGTGGTGGACCGACGACCTCGGGCAGAACTGGCAGCAGGTCAACCCGGGGCAACTGCCCGGCACCTGGGTCACCCGGGTGGCGGTGAACCCCGCCGACAAGAACATCGCGTACGCCACCTTCTCCGCCTTCCGGTCCGGTAGCGACCGGTCGCACGTGATGATGACCCGCGACGGCGGTCGTACCTGGAGCAACATCGGCCAGGGCCTTCCGGACGCGCCGGTGAACTTCGTCGTCCCGACCGCCGACGGCCTGCTGCTGGTCGGCACCGACGTCGGGGTGTTCATGTCGGCGTGGAACGGTGGCGAGTGGGCGGCGCTGGGCACCAACCTGCCGCAGGCGGCTGTCATGTACCTGCGTTACCACGAGCCGAGCCGGCAGCTCACCGCGGCGACCTTCGGGCGGGGCGTCCACGACCTCGCGGTGCCCCGCTGCCCGGCAGCGTCGACCAGGCTGCCGCTCAAGCCGACCGGTGTCGGCGTGATCGGCGTGCTCGCCTCCTGCCGAGCGGGCTGATCAACCGGTAGTTCATCGCATCTGACGCAGCTCGCAGGCCACCTCCCGGACCGGGAGGTGGCCTGCCCGTTGAGGCGCAACGGTCATCTGCGCAGCCGGCGGGCGCAGGCGCCGTCGTGGCCGTCGCGGAGCAGGCAGCGCCGACCGCCAGACAGCCGCAGGTCGCAGAAGACCCGGTGGCGGAGGAACTGCCGGTCCTCCTCGGAGACGGTGGTCTCCCCCGGATCAGCCATCGGCAGCACCAGCATCCACCGGCCGATGACCCGGGCCAGGCGCTGCGCGGCGGGCAGATCGTTGGCAACGACGGGCAGGTGGATGACGTACCGCTGGCTCATTGAAGCTGGTCCCGCTCGTTGCGAGCGCGGGCCTGGTCGGTCTGCCAGCGACGCAGCCCGGCCTTGATCCGGGCAGTCTCGCGGCGGCTCTCGGCGAGAGCGGCGTAGATGGCGGCCATGTCGACGGCGACCCGGTCGAGGAAGGCGTACACGTCGTCGGGGTTCAGACCGCGACGCCCGAGCCCGGTCGGCGCGAAGCGGCGCTCGCGCACCTGCCACGGCAGCAGGCCGGTGTACGCGGTGGAGTGATACGTCGTGCCACCGCTCGGCGGTCCTGGTCGCTGGTTTCTGGCGTTCATGTCTGCCTGCCTTCCTGATGCGGAGGGGC
Organism: Micromonospora yongxingensis; assembly: GCF_052601155.1. Taxonomy (NCBI): domain Bacteria; kingdom Bacillati; phylum Actinomycetota; class Actinomycetes; order Micromonosporales; family Micromonosporaceae; genus Micromonospora; species Micromonospora yongxingensis. The sequence continues at coordinate 20,271 of NZ_JBQXEO010000006.1, read as the reverse complement.
GAGGGACGTTCGTGCTGTGATCAGCCTGCGACAGTCCGCAATGGAAACGCAACGTTCTAAACCGCGTTTTCCCTGTTGTGCATTGACTCTCTTTGCTGGAACGCGTAGGAGTTGCAGAAGCAGGTCACGCAGTGTTGCGTGATGCAACCAGGGAGTGTGCGGATGCCCGACGACATCGGATCGACCGTGCCGCGCCGGCAACTCGGCCGGCTGCTGCGACAGTTCCGCAACGAGGCCGGGGTGACGCTCGATGCCGCCGCCGAGGCCCTCGAATACAGCCGGCAGAAGATCTGGCGCCTCGAATGCGGCATGGGCTCGGTCCGGGTGCTCGACGTCAAGGCGATGTGCGAGCTGTACGGGGTGTCGCCCGAGATGACCGAGGCGATGCGCGGGCTCGCCGCCGAGACGAAGTCGAAGGGGTGGTGGCACGCGTACGGGGATGCGGTGCCGAACTGGTTCGAGCTGTACGTGGGGCTGGAGTCCGCCGCCGCTCACCTACGGGAGTACGAGGAAACGCTGATCCCTGGTCTGTTGCAGACACGGGAGTATGCCCTCGGCCTCGCTCGGCTGGACCAACCGTCTATCGGTGAAGAGGATCGCGAGCGGTCGGTGGAAGTGCGGCTACAACGGCAGGGGTTGCTGACCCGGCGGCTACCGCAGCCGCCCCGGTTGGACGCCGTGCTCTCGGAGACGGTGCTGCGTCGGGCCGTCGGCAGCAGGAACGTCATGGTCGAGCAGCTCACCCGTCTCCTGGACGCCGGAGAGATGCGGAACGTGTCCGTGCGGGTGCTGCCCTTCGCCGCCGGACCGCACTCCGGCGCGGTCGCGGGCTCGTTCGTGATCCTCGACTTCCCGGCGACCAACGGCGGGCGAACCGCGCCAGAGCCGTCGGTGGCGTACAGCGAATCGTTGACCGGGGCGCTCTACCTCGACAAGCCTGACGAACTGGCTGCCTACCGGGACGTATGGCGTGGTCTGGAGCGGCTGGCTCTTGATGAGGCACAATCGACGGACATGATCAAGAGCGTCATAGCGGAGATGCGACATGACTGACCTGACCGGCGCCGTTTGGCGCAAGAGCACCCGCAGCGGCGGCAACGGCGGTAACTGCGTCGAGGTCGCCATCAACCTTCCCGGCGTTGTCGCCGTACGCGACTCCAAGAGCCCTGAGGGGCCGGTACTCCGCTTCGAACCGGACACCTGGCTATTGTTCGCAGCCGCCGTGAAGCGTCCGGGTCTCCCCCGCATCTGAGGGAACCACATCCGACCGGCGTCGCCGCTGCGTGCGGACACGCAGCACCTGCGATGCTCCCTGGCATGGATGATTTGACGGGCCGCGTGCGGGCGTTCGCGGAGGAGCGGGACTGGCAACAGTTCCACACGCCCAAGAACCTCGCCATGGCCCTCGCCGGTGAGGTCGGCGAACTGATCGCCGAGTTCCAGTGGCTGACACCCGAGCAGTCCGCGACGGTCATGTCCGACCGCGACGCCGGTGCCCGGGTGAAGGCCGAGATCGGCGACGTGATGATCTACCTGACTCGGCTCGCCGACGTACTCGGCGTCGACCTGGCGGAGGCAGCTCTGACCAAGCTGGAGGATTCAGCCCTCCGCTACCCGGCAGACCAGGCTCGCGGCTCGGCAGCGAAGCGGTAGCCCCGCAACGCCAGCGTGGCGCTGAGTTGATCTCTTCGCTACAGTCCATGACGTAGGAGCGCGTCACGACGGGCTTCCGGCGACTGCCGGACACGCCCCCCATGCGCACGATCACTTCGTGCTGCCCGGGGGCAAGTGTTGTCAGCGTTTCGCACGTCCGCCGATGGTCTGCTGCGCCTGGTTGGCGGCGGCACGCTCGCCGAGCGGATCGTGGAGCAGATCGGTCGCAACGTGAGCCCGGCGGAGCGCCGTGCCTGGTCACGCAGCCTTGAGGTGCTGGGGCAGGATCTCGCCGACGCGGGCCTGGGCCAGGTTGAAATGCTGGTCGAGTACCAGTTGCCGCTGACCAGCAAGCGGGTCGACGTGGTGCTCGCCGGCGTGGACCCTAGGACGTCCGACGATTCATACGTGGTCGTGGAGCTGAAGCAGTGGTCCTACGCCGAGTCCTACGAGGGTTCTGACACCCTTGTGGCAGTGCAACACGCGCACGGCCCGCGGCTGCATCCCGGCGTCCAGGTTGAGCTGTACTGCGAGTATCTGACGGACTTTCTCGGCATCCTCGCTGGGCACCAGAATCCGGTGCGGGGGGCGGCGTACCTGCACAATGCGGTCGACCGCGACATCAGTGACCTGTTCGATCGCCCGGCTACCGAGCAGAGCCGGATCTTCACCAAGCAGCGGCGGGGCCAGTTCCTCGACTACCTGCGCGCCCATCTCGCCCCGACGTCAGGCGCTGGCGCCGCTGACCGCTTCCTCGCCAGCTCTGTTCGGCCCAGCCGCCACCTACTGAGGTACGCCGCGCAGGAGTTGAAGGATCGGTCGCACTTCACGTTGCTCGATCAGCAGCGCGTCGCGTACGAGCTGGTGCTGCACGCCGTGGAGCGAGCCCGATCCGCAGACCGCAAGTCGGTCGTTGTCGTGTCCGGCGGACCGGGCAGCGGCAAGAGCGTGATCGCGCTGTCGGTGCTTGGCGAGTTGGCACGCCAGAACCGTGCCGTCATGCACGCCACGGGCTCACGGTCGTTCACCCAGACGTTGCGCCGGTACGCCGGCAAGGGCTCGACCCGGTTGAAAAACCTGTTCGGCTACTTCAACAGCTTCATGTCCGCCGAGCGCAACGGTCTGGACGTGCTGATCTGCGACGAGGCGCACCGCATCCGGGAGACCTCCGTCAACCGGTTCACGTCGAAGGCCAAGCGGGACAAAGCTCGTTCGCAGATCGACGAGCTGATCGCCGCCGCCCGGGTGCCGGTCTTCCTGCTCGACGAGCACCAGGTGGTGAAGCCAGGCGAGTTGGGCAACGTCGAGGTCATCTCGTCGTACGCGAAGCAGCTCAACCTCGAGGTGGAGGTGGTGTCGCTACACAGCCAGTTCCGTTGCGGCGGCAGCGAGGCGTACGAGCGATGGGTCGTTGATCTACTCGGTCTCGACGACGACGAGCCGTCGGTCTGGACCGGTGACGGAAGGGTCGACCTGCGTCTCGCGGAGTCGCCGGAGGAGTTGGAAGCCTTTCTCTCCACGAAGCAGGCGGCCGGCGTGACCGCCCGAATGTCCGCCGGGTACTGCTGGCCCTGGAGCGACCCGCGCCCCGACGACAGCCTGGTGCCGGACGTACAGGTCGGCGGCTGGTCCCGACCGTGGAACGTCAAGAGTGAGCGCAGCGTCGGCGAGGCACCAGGCAGCGCGTTCTGGGCGACCGACCCGCACGGTTTCGGCCAGGTGGGCTGCGTCTATACGGCGCAGGGCTTCGAGTACGACTGGTCGGGCGTGATCATCGGGCCGGACCTGGTGGCTCGGGACGGCCGTCTGGTGACGCGACGCGAGGAGTCGAAGGACCCGGCGTTCCGCAGTCGCAAGACGGTCAGCGACGCCGAAGCCGATCTGCTGATCCGCAACACCTACAAGGTCCTGCTCACCCGAGGGATGCAGGGCACGATCGTCTACTCCACCGATCCCGAGACGCGGGAGTATCTCGCCTCGCTGGTCAAGGTGATCTGGCCGGTCGAGAGGGTGTACGAGCCGGCCGGCGAGAGCGACCTCGGCTAATCGACCGGTTGGGCTCAGCACGCAGCTCGCGCCGGTAGGGTCCAGTCACGGTCGACGAAAGGCAGCTCAACCATGACGATTCCCCACCTGACGGCCGCCGACGGCACCGCGTTGCCGGCGATCGGGCTCGGCACGTACCGACTGAACGGCTCGGCGGGTGTCGACGCGATCGGTCAGGCGATAAGGGCGGGCTACCGGTTGCTCGACTCGGCGGTGAACTACGAGAACGAGGGCGCGGTGGGTCGGGCCGCCCGCTCGGCGGGCGACGTGAGGGACGAGCTGGTCGTCACCTCGAAGTTGCCCGGACGGCACCACCGCTTTGACGAGGCGCTGACCACCATCGAGGAGAGTGTGTTCCGCACCGGCCTCGACCGGGTCGACCTGTACCTGATCCACTGGCCGAACCCGAAGGTCGACCTGTACGTGCAGGCGTGGCGGGCACTGATCGAGGCCCGCGAGCGCGGTCTGGTCAGGCACATCGGTCTCTCCAACTTCCTGCCCGAGCACATCGACCGGCTGGTGGCCGAGACCGGCGTCGCGCCGGTGGTCAACCAGATCGAGGTGCATCCGTACTTCCCGCAGCAGGAGGCGATCGACTACCACCGGGAGCACGGGATCCTCGTGCAGGGCTGGAGCCCGCTCGGCCGTGGCAACGACCTGCAGCAGCACCCGGTCGTGGTGGAGATCGCGACCGCCCACGGCATCAGCCCGGCGCAGGCCATCCTCGCCTGGCACGTGGCCCGCCAGGTGATCCCGCTGCCCAAGGCCGCCTCCCCGCAGCGGCAGGTCGAGAACCTGGACGTCTTCGACGTCAAGCTCACCGACACGGAGGTCGAGGCCATCACCGCGCTGGGCCGCCCGGACGGGCGCCTCGCGGACCAGGACCCCGCGGTGTACGAGGAGTTCTGACCGCCCCGACGTCCTGACCGGAGGGAGCCGGGGGTGGATGGCGGCGCCACCCACCCCCGTTCCGGTCAGAGCTGGCCGAGCACCGCGAACGGGTCCGCGCCGGCACCGCTGTCGACGGCCACGATCCGGCGCCGCAGCGTGAACGTCGCGCCCGGCGCCAGGGTCACCTGACGCTGGCTCATCACCCAGTTGTACGCGGCGTACGCGACGAAGCCGTTGTCCTCGTAGAGCAGGCCGTAGGTCTGCCGGTCCGACCCGGTCATGCCGATCCACGGCGCGGTGGGCGGGTAGTCGGCCGGGGTGCTGCTGGTGATGGTGCCGTGCCCGGCGACCCCGCTGCGCTGGCCGGCGCCGTCGTGGTCGAGCGCGTCGCCGGTCCAGAAGGTGCGCGACGCCGTACCGACGTTGGTGAAGACGCTCTCCGCCAGCACCCACGGCTCGTTCGGCCGGATGGTGTACGTCGTGACGACCTGGAGGTCGGCGACCGCCGTGCTGACGCCGGTGGCGCGGACGGACGCCAGTGGGCCGGTCGCGGAGAGCACCTCGACGGCACTGGAGCGGACGGTCCGCTGCTGCCACGCGTTGGTGCCGCGGGGCTGCGTCGCCGAGGCGTACGGCAGGTTGATCCAGTCGAGCTGGTCGAGGCGTCCGACCGCGGCCAGGTCCAGGGGCTTGCCGACGGTGACCCCGGACAGTTGCGGGTCGTCGGTGCCCGCCGAGACGGCCAGGGCCAGCAGGTCGTTGCCGAGCACCAGGTCGGACGCCTTCGCCTCGGCCTGCGGGCCGGGGATGACCCGACCAGCGCCGGCCGTGGTCGCCGCCCGGGTCAGCCGCAGGTCGAGCTTCGTCGGCGCGCCCTGGACGACCGCCGCCGGACGGCTCACCGGCTCGTAGCCGACCCCGTTCACGGTGACGGTGTAGCTGCCGGGCGGCGCGAAGGCGAGAACCTCCCCCGACGGGTCGGTGGTGCTCGCCACGAGTCGGCTGCCGTCCTCCCGGAGCACGGTCACCTGCACGTTCGGCAGGGCGGCGCCGGTGGCCGCGTCGGTGACCCGCCCGACGATGCCGTCGCCGGCGTCGATCCGGTACGCCCCCGGCACGCCGTCGCGCACCTCGAACGCCGCGATCGTGTACGCCGGTGACAGGGCGTCCCGGGCGTCCAGCACGATCCGCAGGTCGGCACGCCAGCGCCGCTCGGTGACGTCGCAGACCACGTACCCGCGGTAACTGCCGTTGTAGAACTTGACGTGCGGGTTGGCCGCGAGGCCGGCCCGGACGTCGGCGTCCCACCCGGCGCCGGAGGAGATCGACGTGCCGACGAACTCGGTGGCGACCGTCTTCGCGGCGGGATCGGTGAAGTCGGTCTTCAGGTCGTTCACCCAGTGGGTGTGCCAGTCTCCACCGAGCACGACGGGGTTCGACACCCGGTGCGTGGCGATGAAGTCGAGGATCCGGGAGCGGGCCGGCGGGTACCCGTCCCACTGGTCGAGGTTGACGATCTGCCCCGGCCCCAGGTCGTAGTCGAACGCCGCCATGATGGTCTGCTGGGCGATGACGTTCCAGCGCGCCTTCGACCGGCCCAGCCCGTCGAGCAGCCAGCGCTCCTGCTCGGGGCCGGTCATCGTGCGGGTCGGGTCGAAGACCTCGCCGGTCGGTTCCTTCCGCCCGTCGCCGAGCGCCTGGTCGCTGCGGTACTGCCGGGTGTCGAGCACGCTGAACTGGGCCAGCCGGCCGAAGTCGACCCGCCGGTACATGAGCATGTCCGGCCCATCGGGGCGTTGCTCGGGCCGCAGCGGAAGGTGCTCGTAGTAGGCCTGGTAGCCGTTGGCGCGGCGCTCCAGGAAGGGCCGGCCGTCGCCCGCGCCGGCCGGGACCGCGCCGGCGTAGTTGTTCTGCACCTCGTGGTCGTCCCACGTCATGATGAACGGGAACCGGGCGTGCGCGGCCCGCAGGTCGGGCGAGGTCTTGTAGAGCGCGTGCAGCCGGCGGAACTCGGTCAGGCTGCCGTTGGTGGTCTCGTAGATGTAGTCGCCCAGGTGCACGACGAAGTCGAGGTCCTGCTCGGCCAGGTCCCGGTAGGCGGGGTAGGGGCCGCCGGCCCAGGACTGGCAGGAGACGAACGCGAACCGCATGTGGTCGGCCTTCGCGCCGGGCGGCGGCATGGTGCGGGTACGCCCGGTGCGGCTGGACACCCCGTCGGCGGAGAAGCGGTACCAGTACCAGCGGTCGGGGGCCAGGTCGTCCACGAGCACGTGCACGGTGTGCGCCGCCGTCGGCGTGGCCGTCACCTCGCCGGACCGGACGACGTGGCGGAACTGCGGGTCGCGGGCCACCTCCCACCGGACGGGGACGGGCTCCGGCGGCATGCCGCCGTCCGCCGCGTTGAGCGGGTCGCGGGCCAGCCGCGTCCACAGCACGACGCTGGTGTGGTCCGGCTCGCCGGAGGCGACGCCGAGGGTGAACGGCGCCGGGTCCAGTTCGTCGGCGTACGCGGCGGGGAGTTCGGCAACCAGCTGGCTCACCGCGATCACGCCGGCGGTACCGCCCGCGATGGTCAGGAACCGCCGACGGCTGATGGTGGATGGGTCCGGCACTGCCACACCTGCCTTGATCGAGACGAAGTCGTCCCGACAGCCTCGACAGCCCGTCCGCCCGACCACTGAAGATCATGTGAAGGGCGGAGGTACGGCGGTGGAACGCTGCCACTCGACGTTCGGGCGGGGTCGAAGGACGGACGCCGTCCTTCGACCCCGGAACCGCCTAGACGAGCCCGCCGAGGGACGGGTCGCTGATGCTGTCCTTGCCGTTCTCGACGTGGCCGGCGTAGCGGTACTCGAAGCCGGCGTCACCCGCGACGGTGACGGTCAGGTCGTACCAGCCGCGCGTGCGGGAGAGGGTCCACTGTGCGCGCTCCGACTCGCCGGGACGCAGCGACAGCTTCACCGGACGGGAGTTGTACCCGTCCCGGACGGTCACCTCGACCCGCTTCGACCCACGGTTCCTGAGCGCCAGGACCACCTTGTAGTCCCGCTCGTCGTACGAGGGGGTGACGTCGAGGTTCGACTGGCCGCTCGTGAACCGGCGGAAGAACCCGTTCGGGCCGTGCACCGACAGGTCGTACCCGGACTCGGCCGCCCACGTGTCCGACAGGTGCTTGCCCGGCTCGACGGTGTAGCTGCGCGGGGCGGCGGTGCTGCCCGCCTCGCGGACCTGGAACACCGCACCCGCCCCGCCGGAGTTGCGGAAGTCGATCCGGAACGAGCCGTCGCCGGCGTGGCCGTCGGCGTGCAGGGTGTACGGGATCGCCCGCGCCGGGCGTACCCCGTGTTCCTGCTTCGGCAGCCGCTGGTCTGCCGGCGGGACCGGCACCTCGTCGGGGTGCCGGACCAGCTCATCGGGCTTGAAGTCGTCGGTGTCCGGCAGGGTGGGGTGCTGTGACCGGTTCGGGTGCCGGAAGTCGAAGGCCGTGGTCAGGTCACCGACGACGGCGCGCCGCCACGGGGTGATGTTGGATTCGATCAGGTCCTTGCGGCCATGGCCGAACCGCGCCTCCAGGAACTTGATCAGCGAGGTGTGGTCGAACACCTGCGAGTTGACGTAGCCGCCGCGCGTCCACGGCGAGACGATGACCATCGGCACGCGGATCCCGAGCCCGTACGGACCGGCCGGGTGGCCGGCGTCACCGGGGAAGATCTCGTTGGTGGTGGGCACGGTCGACAGCCCGTGCTCACGTGTCTGCGGAGGCGTCGGCGGGACGACGTGGTCGAAGAAGCCGCCCTCCTCGTCGTAGGTGATGAAGAGCGCCATCTTGCTCCACACCTCGGGGTTGGACGCGAGGATGTCGATGACCTGCGAGATGTACCAGGCGCCGTACGCGGGCTCCCAGTTCGGGTGCTCGGTGTACGCCTCGGGGGCGGTGATCCACGAGACCTCGGGCAGGCGTCCGTTCTCGACGTCGGCCCGGAAGTCGGCGAGCAGCGCCTCCGGGCTGCGGCCCTGTGTCCTGATCTCGGTGCCGGTCTTGGCCCTGTCCGCCAGCGGCGTTCCCGGCGTGGCGTTCTGGTACTGGTGGAAGTAGAGCAGCGAGTTGTCGCCGTAGTTGCCGATGTACGGGTCGTTCGTCCAGCCCCAGGAGCCGGCGGCGTCGAGGCCGGTCCCGACGTCCTGGTAGATCTTCCAGGAGATGCCGTTGCGCTCCAGCCGCTCCGGGTAGGTCGACCAGTCGTAGCCGGCCTCGGCGTTGGTGATGACCGGGCCGCCGCCCTTGCCGTCGTTGCCGACCCAGCCGCTCCACATGTGGTAGCGGTTGGGGTCCGTGGGCCCCATCAGCGAGCAGTGGTAGTTGTCGCAGACCGTGAAGGCGTCGGCGAGCGCGAAGTGGTAGGGCAGGTCCTGGCGGGTGTGGTAGGTCATCGCCGTGACGCCCTTGTTCGGCACCCACTGGTCGAACCGGCCGTCGTTCCAGGCGGCGTGCCCGTCGTTCCAGCCGTGCGGCGGGTCCGGCAGGAAGGTCTGGCCGAGATCCTTCACCTCGGGCCGGAACGGCAGCAGCTCCTCGGCGCCGTCGGGCTGGTGCCACACGTCCTTGCCGGACGGCAGCGTCGCCGGGTGCGGGTCCCCGAAGCCGCGGACGCCGCGCATCGTGCCGAAGTAGTGGTCGAACGAGCGGTTCTCCTGCACGAGGATGATGACGTGCTCGACGTCATTGATCGAGCCGGTCCGGTTGTTCGCCGGGATGGCGAGCGCCTTGCTGAGGTCCAACGGAAGCGCCGCGCCGATCGCGGGAACCCCCATCGCCTTGAGGAACGTACGGCGATCCACCGTGCTCATAGCCCACCCTTTTTGTGCGGTGTGTTCGAGAAACTGGCGACCGGACGCTACCGACGACGGGTTGACGGCAGATGGCCGTCGTTGGTTGGTTCTGCGACCTCTCGACGACCGGCGCCGAGCCCTGGACCCGAACGGTTCTCGCGGTGAGGTTGAGCATCATGTTCACCGGCGGCGGCATGAGAGCGGCGTTACAGGTGATCTGCCGGCACACGGGGAGCACCCCGACGTACCGTGAGATCGTGCCGACGACAGACGTACTCACCAGCGCTGACCTCGCCGAACTTCGCCGCTCGGCGCTCGGGATGGCCGACCCCCTCGGTGTCGCCGCCGACCTGGCCGACGCGGTGGAGCAGGGCAGACTGGCCGACCCGGACGACGCCGGTGATGCGCTGACCCTGGCCGCCGAGATCGCCGAGATCCGGGGGAAGCCGGACGCCGCGCTGCGGTACGCGGAGCGCGCCGTGGTGGCGTACCCGGGCGAGGACGACCCCCGGGCCGGGTTCGCGCGAGCGCTGCGGGCCCGGGCCCTGTTCCAGGCCGGCGGCCGTGACGACGAGGCGATGGCGGAGCTGACCGCGCTGCGACCGTTGCTTCTCGTACAGCCCGACGCCCCCGCCTACGTGAGCGCCGCGCTCGACGCCGCCGGTCGCTCGGCGATCGCCGAGAAGTGGCTGAGCGAGGCGGTCGACACCCTGCTGGGCGAGCGCGCGGGCGGAGCGTCGACGCAGGCCATCACCGCTGTCGAGCCCGTGGTGGACGTCGGTTCCCCGGAGGCGCCGGGCGTCCTCTTCCTGCTGTTGCAGCAGCGGCACCGGGTGCGCCGGGATCTCAACCTGACGCATGACCGGCACGACGATCTGGCCGACCGCCTGGAGAACCAGCTCGTCCGGCGGGCGGCGCAGCGGCAGGGCGGCGAGACGGATCTGCTCTTCTGGCCGCGGGCCGAGTTCGACCGCCTCCTGTCCGAGCACTCCGCGCTGGCCGAGGTGTACGGGCCGGACTGGGACGCGCACCGTGCCCGGCTGGAGAAGGAGCTGGTACGACTGGCGAACACCGGGAAGACCGGGCTGGGCGTGTTCGCCGCGACGGTCGCGGACCTGGACGCGTACGCCCGCCGGCGCAACGGCGACGCGGCCGACCAGGAGACCCGGGCCGGCTACGCCGCCGAGGTCGCGGCCCGTCCCGCAGCGCGGATTCCCTGGCCACCGGAGCGCAACGACGCCTGCTGGTGCGGCTCGGGCCTGAAGTACAAGAAGGACTGTCTGCCGCGCTCCCGTAGCTGAGCACCGCCGCGGGCGCCGCCGACTCTAGGCCGAAGCACTGAGCAGAATCAATACTTGAAGAAGTTAAATATTCGCCTTAGATTTCGTCCATGTTTCCTGCGGGCGAGGTCGAGCCGGTTGCCGGGCCACCGGCGGCACCGGCCGCGACGGCGGTGTTCACGGCGGTGCTGACGGAGGGGCCCGTCAGTCGCGTGGCGCTCGCGCGCCGACTCGGGCTCTCCTCCGCCGCTGTCACCAAGGCCGCCCGCCCGCTCATCGACCGGGGCTACCTGCACGAACTGGCCGCCACCGAGCGCACCGGGCCCGGTGCCGGGCGCCCGGCCAGCCCGCTGGCCGTCCGGGCCGACCGCGAGTTCTTCCTCGGGGTGAAGATCACCGCCGACGAACTGATCGGCGTCGTGTGCGACCTCCGCGCGCAGGTACGGGCCACCGCCCGCCGGCCGCTGACCGACCCCGGCGTCGAGGCCGTCCTCACCGAGGTCAACCGGCTCGCCGACGACCTGCTCGACGGGTTCGCCGGCGACCGGACCCGGGTCCGTCGCCTCGGGCTGGCCCTGTCCGGCGACATCGATCGCACCACCGGCCTGGTCCGCTACTCGCCGTTCCTGCACTGGCGCGACGTGTCCCTGGGCCGGCTCGCCGCCCAGCGCACCGGCTTCACCGTGACAGTGGAGAACGACGTCAAGGCGCTCACCGCAGCCGAACACTGGTTCGGCGAAGGGGTGGGCGCCGAATCGTTCGCCCTGGTCACCGTGGGCACCGGCATCGGTTGTGGCCTGGTCGTCAACGGCCGCCTCGTCTCCGGCTCGTACGGCGTGGCCGGCGAGATCGGCCACCTCACCGTCGACGCCACCGGCCCCGACTGCCACTGCGGCGGCCGTGGCTGCGTCGAGTCGATCGCCGGCACCGACGCCATCGTGGCCCAGGCCCGCGAGAGCACCGGCCGCCCCGACCTCACCATCGGCGAGGCCGTGGCCCTGGCGCGGGGTGGCCACGAGCAGGTCCGCGCCGTCTTCACCCGCGCCGGCAGCGCGATCGGCTGTGGCATCGCGGCCGTCGCGAACCTGGTCGGCCCCACCCGGATCGTCGTGTCCGGCGAAGGTCTGGCCGCCTACGACCTCTTCGACAGCCACATCCGCGCGAGCTTCGAACGCCAGGCCTTCGGTGCCGCCGCGCGGTGCCCGCTCTCCATCCGTCCGTTGCCCTTCGAGGAGTGGGCCCGCGGCGCGGCCGCGGTCAGCATCCAATCGCTCGTCCTGCCCTGACCCACGGCGTCAACCCGGCCGTCGGCCGACCGTACCGAGCCCGAGACGACCCCCACCGTGCCACCAGGAGGTTGACCATGCAGTCACCGACGACACCCCTCATCGGCGCCGGCCGGCGCCGATCCCGAACGCCCGCAGGCCTCGCCGCCGCGGCGCTAGCCGTGCTCCTCGGCGCGGTCGCCGTCCCGGCCCAGGCCGCCCCGGCGGAACCTGCGGTGTCGAACGACACCGTGCAGGCGGCGACCACCACCGCCGGCGTCGCGGAGCGCCCCTTCATGGGCTGGACCAGTTGGACCATGCAGTCCTCCAAGTACCCGGGTCTCAACCCCGACGGCGACTACAGCTACCTCACCGAGGCGAACGTGCTGAAGCAGGCCGACGCCCTCGCCGCCAAGCTGAAGCCGTACGGCTACGAGTACGTCAACATCGACGCCGGCTGGTGGCGCGACAACGCCTGGGCGCCGACGTTCGACCAGTACGCCCGGCAGACCCCCGACCCGGTGCGCTTTCCCCGTGGCATGAAGCCGGTCGCCGACCACATCCACGCCAAGGGCCTGAAGGCGGGCATCTACCTGCCCGTCGGGTTGGAGAAGGAGGCGTACGCCAACGGCGCGGCGCCGATCTGGAACGCACCCGGCTGCACCACCGCCGACATCGTCTACCCGGACCTGCGCACCACCAACGGCTGGGACAGCGCCTACAAGCTGAACTTCGACAACCCCTGCGCCCAGAGGTACATCGACTCGCAGGCCCAGATGTTCGCCGACTGGGGATACGACTTCCTCAAGCTCGACGGCGTCGGCCCGGGCTCGTTCAAGTCCGGTGACAACTACAACAACGTCGCCGACGTGGCCGCCTGGCAGAAGGCCATCGCCACCGCCGGCCGCCCGATCCACCTGGAACTGTCCTGGTCGCTCGACATCAACCACGCCGCCGACTGGAAGCGCTACTCCAACGGATGGCGGATCGACACCGACGTCGAGTGCTACTGCAACACGCTGGTCAGCTGGGAGAACTCGGTCGACGACCGGTTCGACGACGCGCCCGCCTGGAGCCGCAAGGCCGGCCCTGGCGGCTGGAACGACCTCGACTCCCTCAACGTGGGCAACGGCGAGATGGACGGCCTCACCAGGGCGGAGCGACAGTCGTACGCGACCCTGTGGGCGATCTCGAAGTCGCCGCTGTACACCGGGGACGACCTGACCCGCCTCGACGACTACGGGCTGTCCCTGCTGACCAACCGCGAGGTCATCGCCATCGACCAGAATGGCGCCGCGCCCGCCCGGCCGGTCACGCCGGTCGGCGACCAGCAGGTCTGGGGCTCGAAGAACCCCGACGGCAGCTACACGGTGGCGCTGTTCAACCTCGGCGACGCGCCGGCCTCCGTCACCGCCCACTGGGCGTCGTTCGGGTTCACCGGCACCGCGTCGGTCCGTGACGTGTGGAACAGCCGGAACCTCGGAACGCAGAGGGACCGGATCACCTCGACGCTGCCGGCGCACGGCTCACGACTGTTCACCGTCCGGCCCGGCACCGCCCTGGTCTCGACGAGCTACGAGGCCGAGGCCGCGACCAACACCCTGAGCGGCAACGCCTCCGTCGGCGGGTGCGACGCCTGCTCGGGTGGCCAGAAGGTCGGCAACCTCTACCTCGGCGGCAAGGTGCAGTTCAACGACGTCCGGGTGAAGAAGGACGGCATCTACACCGTCAATGTCGCCTACGTCAGCGGCGACCCGCGCTCGGTCACCGTCTCGTCCAACAGCGGCAACGGCACCAGCCTGAAGTTCCCCTCGACCGGGGACTGGGGCACGGCCGAGACCGTCAGCGTCCAGTTGGCGCTGAAGGCGGGCGCCAACACCATCACGTTCGACAGCGGGACCTGGTACTCCCCCGACATCGACAGGATCGACGTACCGCAGAGCCTCTGAGTCCCGGCGCGGCCCGGCGTCAGCGCCGGGCCGCGCCATCTCGCGCAACCGCCGTTGGCCCAGGTTGGAGTACCGACATGGATTTCCGGAAGACCGAATCGCGCGCCATCCGCCCCAGCCGCCGAGGTTTCCTCACGCTGGCCGCCGCCACCGGCGCGGCCACCGCCCTCGGCGGCCTGCCCACCTTCGCCGCCTCGGCGGCCCCCCGGCGGCCCACCGAGTCTCCCCTGCTCGCCGCGGACGCCGCGGCGAAGAACCAGCTCTGGTGGCAGGCCCCCGGCTCCGCCAACTCGATGATCGAGCAGGGACTGCCGGTCGGCAACGGGCGCCTGGGGGCGCTCGCTAGCAACGACCCCGCCCGGGAACTTCTGATGGTCACCGACGCCACACTGTGGACCGGTGGTCGCAACGACACGCTCGACGGCGACGGCCAGTTCCCCTACGGCCGTGACGACTTCGGCTCGCTGACCATGCTGGCCACGCTCACCGTCGACATCCCCGGGCACGACCTCGGCGCCGTGGACAACTACCGCCGTACCCTCGACCTGGCGCAGGGCCTGGTCACCACGACGTACGACATCGCCGGTGTCAGCTACCAACGGCAGGTCTTCGCCAGCCGCCCCGACGACGTCATCGTCGTGCACTTCTCGCAGCTGGGCCGCGGCGCCTACACCGGCACCGTCACCCTGGCCGGTACCCACGGGGAGCCCACCACCGCCGACCGCGCGGGCCGGTACGCGTCGTTCGGCGCCTCCTTCGCCAACGGGCTGCGCTACGGCGCCGCCGTCACCGCGTACAGCGGCACCGGGAAGATCGCGGTCAACGGCACGTCGATCTCCTTCACCGGCTGCCGGGACCTCACCGTCGTCCTCAGCGGCGGCACCAACTACGCCCCCGACGCCGCCGCCGGTTTCCGCGACCCGTCGGTAAACCCCGAGCGCCTCGCCCGTGACAAGGTCCTGGCCGCGGCGCGCGAGTCCGCGCGCGACCTGCTGCACACCCACGTCGCGGATTTCCGCCCGGTGTTCGAGCAGTTCGCCATCGACCTCGGCAGGTCGTCCGCCGCGCAGCGCGAGCTGGACACCTGGGAACGGACGCAGGCGCGCTGGCGGGACAACGTCCCCGACCCGGAGTTGGAGGCCGCGTACCTGCAGTTCGGCCGCTACCTGATGATCTCCGGGTCGCGGGGCAGCCTGCCCATCGGCCTGCAGGGCCCGTGGCTGGACGGAAACGACCCCGACTGGATGGGCGACTACCACACCGACGTCAACGTCCAGATGAGCTACTGGCTGGCCGACCGGGCCGGCCTGTCCGACACCTTCGACGCCTACGCGGACTACTGCGTCGCGCAACTGCCGGTCTGGACCGAGGTCACCCAGCGGCTGTTCAACACCTCGACCAACAGGTTCCGCAACTCCAGCGGCAGGATCGCCGGATGGGCCGTGGCCTACTCCACCAACCCGTACGGCGGGAGCGGCTGGTGGTGGCACCCGAGCGGCAACGCGTGGCTCTGCCAGAACCTGTTCGAGCACTACGAGTACACCCAGGACCGCGCCTACCTGGCGAAGGTCTACCCGGTCATCAAGGGCGCCGTGGAGTTCTGGGAGACCCGACTCGTCACCACGACCGTCACCGACGCGTCCGGCGCCTCGCGGGAGGTCCTGGTCGCCGACCGCGACTGGTCGGCCGAGCACGGGCCGCAGGACACCAGGGGCAACACCTACTCGCAGGAGTTGGTGTGGAACCTCTTCGAGAACTACCGCACCGCGACCGAGGTGCTCGGCCGGGACGCCGGCTACGCCCGGACCATCGACGACCTCCGCAAGCGCCTCTACCTGCCCGAGGTGAGCCCCACGACCGGCTGGCTACAGGAGTGGATGTCACCGGACAACCTCGGTGAGACCACCCACCGGCACCTCTCCCCGCTGATCGGCCTCTTCCCCGGCGACCGGATCCGCCCGGACGCCTCCACGCCCAAGGAGATCATCGACGGCGCGACGGCCCTGCTGACCGCGCGCGGCATGAACAGCTTCGGCTGGGCCAACGCGTGGCGGAGCCTGTGCTGGGCGCGGCTCAAGGACGCGGAGAAGGCCTACCAGCTCATCGTCAACAACCTGAGGCCGTCGACGGGCGGCAGCAACGGCACCGCGATGAACCTCTTCGACATCTACGAGACGAACCCCGGCCGTGGCATCTTCCAGATCGACGCCAACCTCGGTACGCCGTCCGCGATCGTCGAGATGCTGGTCTACTCCCGGCCGGGCCACGTCGAGCTGCTGCCCGCGCTGCCCGCGGCCTGGGCGGCCGCCGGGTCGGTCACCGGAGTGGGCGTACGCGGTGGCTTCACCGTGGACCTCAGCTGGCGCGACGGCACCGTCACCCAGGTGAGGCTGACCAGCGTCGGTGGCCGCAGCACGACCCTGGTCGTCGGCGGCACCGCGCGCCCGATCACCCTCAAGCCCGGTGAGTCCGTCACCCTGCGGGACCTCTGATGCGCCCCGGGCACCACCTGCGGCGCGTGTCGGCGGTCGTCGTGGCGACCCTGGTCACGGCGGTCTGCGTACCCCCGGCGGCGTCGGTCCAGGCGGCCTCGGCCGGGGCGCAGCAGGCCCCGGCGGGTCGGGACCGGCACTTCGCGGTCACCTGGGCCGCCAGCGCCGACCGGCAGGGCGCCGGACCCGCCGAGCGCAGCTACCGGCTGGTCGTACGCACCAGCGTCGGCGGAAACGCCCTGCGCATCCGCCTCACCAACGCCTTCGGCGACCACCCGGTCACCTTCGCCAGCGCCTACGCCGGGCTGCAACGCCAGGGCGCGGAGCTGATCGGTGGCAGCAACCGGCGGCTGACGTTCGGCGGACAGCCGTCGGCCACCGTGCCGGCCGGCGAGACCGTGCTCAGCGACCCGCTGCCCGGGAAGGTGACCGCCCAGAGCAACCTGGTCGTCAGTCTCTACGTCACCGGCGCCCAGGGGCCGACGACCGGTCACGGCATGGCCATGCAGACGTCCTACGCGACGGCCGGTGACCACGCCGCCGAGGAGGCGGCGACCAGCTGGACCGATCCGATCAGCTCCTGGTACTGGCTGGACGCCGTCAGCGTGGAGACGTCCACGACGATCAGCTCGGTGGTGACCCTCGGTGACTCCATCACCGACGGCTGGGCCTCCACCTCGGATGCGAACCGGCGCTGGCCCTGCTATCTCTCCCGGCGGCTCCAGGCCGCGCCCGACAGCTCGGTAAAGGGAGTGGCCAACGCCGGCATCTCGGGCAACAAGGTGCTCGCCGACGGCGCCGGGCAGGCCGCCCTGCGCCGCCTGGACCGCGACGTGCTCTCCCATCCGGGTGTCCGCACGGTGTTCGTCCTCGAGGGCATCAACGACATCAAGGCCCACACGGGCGTCACGGTCGACGACCTGGTCGCCGGCTACCGGGAGGTGATCGACCGGGTGCACGCGGCGGGCCGGTGCGTCGTCGGCGCCACGGTCCTGCCGTACAAGGGCTGGTCCGAGTACGACGCCGCCGGCGAGGCGGTGCGCCAGGGCGTCAACGATTGGATCAGGCACGGCGGGGCGTTCGACGCCGTGGTCGACCTCGACCGGATCACCCGCAGCCCGTACGACCCGCAGGCGATCCTGCCCTTCTTCGACGGCGGGGACCACCTCCATCCGAACGACAAGGGCATGCAGGCGATGGCCGACGCCGTCGACCTGTCCGTCCTGGGCTGCGACCGCTGAGCCGCACGTCGTCCGGCCGGCCACCGTGGGTGGCTGGCCGGACGGCCCGTCACCGGTCGATCCCGGCGAGGCCGGACAGGTCGGCTATCTCGTACGCGATCGGGGCGTCGTGCGGCGCGACCTGCCCTCGGCGGTTGACCCACACGGCTCGGATGCCCGCCGCGTGCGCCCCGGCCACGTCGTTGGTGAGCGAGTCACCGACGTGCAGCACCTCGTGCGCCCCCAGCCCCAGCGCGGCGAGAGCCCGGGTGAACATGGCCCGGTCCGGCTTGTACGCGCCGACGGCCTCGCTGCTCACCACGGCCGTGAAGGCGAGGCCGTGGTGGGCCATCGCCGCCTCCAGGTCCGCCGTGTCCACATCGGACACGAGGCAGATCGGCACGGTCACGCGGGACAGGAGGTGACGGGTGCCGGGCCGCAGCGGTGGTGACCGCCAGTACCTGAACTGCTCCGCGCACAGGGCGGCCGCGTCGCCGGCACACCCGACGTCGGCCATCACCGACGCCAGGCTCGACATCGCGCTGTCCCGCAACGTCCGGAACCTCGGCCCGGACGCGACCGCCTCGAACTCCCGTCCCCACGCCGCCGCGACGTCGTGCCCGGAGACGGGCACCGACGCTCGGGCGGCCACCTGCTCGGCGATCTCGGCCATGACGGCGTCGTCGTCCTCGACGACGGTGCCGTAGAAGTCGAGCAGCAGTCCCCTCAGCACGGTGGCAGCCTAGCCGGCGGCGTGCCCGGGCGCGGTGCCCGCGATCGTGGGGGCTGACACGCCCGGCCCGTACCGATACCGTCCATGCCTGGACGATCCACGTCCGCCCGTCAGCTCCGGAGGAGACCGATGTTCGAGGAGTTCATGGGCATCCCCGCCCACCCTCTCGTGCTGCACGCCGCGGTCGTGTTCGTGCCGCTGCTGGGGCTCCTGACGATCGGGTACGCGCTCGTCTCCCCGATCCGGCCACACACCCGCTGGGTGCTGGGGCTGCTCGCGGTTGGCGCACCGCTCTCCGCGCTGCTGGCCAAGCTCTCCGGTGACGCCTTCTTCGACCGCATGCGGGCCGCCAACCGGGTCACCCCGGAGTTCGTCCCGACGATCGAGGCCCACCAGCAGTTCGGCGACTTCACGCTCTGGGCCACCATCGGGCTGGCGGTCGTGGCGCTGGCACTGGTCTGGTTCGTTCCGCCCCGCACCGCCGACGGGAGCGCCACCGGCGGCACCAGCCGGGCGCTGACCCTGACGTTGCAGGTGCTGTCGGTGGTGGCCGCGGGCATCGCTGTGTACTACGTGGTTCGCACCGGCGACTCGGGCGCGAAGGCGGTTTGGACGGGACAGTGACCCGACCAGGCAGTACGGGGTCAGCGTCGGCTGGCCCGGTCGACGCCACGGTGCACCCGCGCGGTGCGGTCGATCAGCTCACGTAGCGCGCCCTCGTCGACGGTGTCGAGCCGCTTCAGGTAGAGGCAGCCCTTCCCGGCGCGGTGTGGGCCGAGCCGTTCGAGGATCTGGCCGTACCGATCCTCGAAACCACCCACCAGGTAGACGACGAGATGCTGTTTGCGCGGCGAGAAGCCCACCAGCGGCGCGTCGCCCGTACGCCCGCTGTCGTAGGTGTAGCGGTAGCTGCCGAAGCCGACGATGCTGGGGGCCCACATCACCGCCGGCTCGCCGGTCACCTCGCCCATGATGGTGCGGAGCCGCCCCGCGTCGGCCCGCCTACGCTCATCGGGAACCGCGGCCAGGAAACCGTCGACGCCGACGTCGGTCGGCACCGTCACCTGCTCTTTCGATGTCGCCATTGCGGGATGCTCTCACGCCGGTACGACCAGGAGCCGCCACGCCGGTCCCGCCTCGGTCAGTCCGTCTCCTCGCGCGCTCGCCAGGAGACGGCGACGAGCCACCCCGAGATGATCACCGCTCCGACGGCGAACCGGATGCTCGCGCTCTCCTCGCTCCACGGCAGGGCGGTGAGCACGAAGGCGACGACGCCACTGGCGGCGCTGTATACCGCCCAGCCCCGTCGCCGCTGCCCGGCGAAACGGCGGGCGAACAGCAGACCGGCCGCGATCAGCGACAGGAACGCCGCCGCACCGCAGACCGTGTGCAGGATGCTGCCCGTGCTGGCCTGCTCGGGGAGCCCCGCCGGGGCGCCCGGTGGCCAGCCGAGCGCGGGATCGGGGACGAAGATGCCGCCACCCACCATCGCCACGCCGTAGACGCCGACCAGCAGCGGCCCCAGCGTGCCGGCCCGGCCCGGACGCAACGCCCGCCACAGGCCCACCGCGAACGCGACGGCCAGCAGGCCGGTGCCCACGAACGCGACGACCTGTAGCCAACCGAGGTCACCGAGGGTGAGCGAGCTCAGCGCGTGCCGGCGCAGGTCGAACCCGGACCGCGTGAGGGCCTGCCCGAATGACAGCGCCGGGAAGAGGAGTCCGGCTATCGTGCCGCAACCCAGGAGAGCGCGGGTCGGGCGGGGTCCGGCTGAACGTTCTCCGGCAGGGATGGTCAGGGACGTCATGGGCGTACCTCTCGTGTCGGTGTCAAGTGCTGCCGTCCCGACGAACGAGACCCGGCCGGATCGACACCTTCCGAGAAGAATCTGAGTCCTGGTGCGGTGCCGGGG